>CAZLVV010000025.1:0-17716 GCA_964563385.1 uncultured Gammaproteobacteria bacterium | reverse complement strand
CAGAATTCATACAAATGCCACTACAAATCTATTTGCCGGATATTTATCAGGTAGTGTTACAACAGGTGATTACAATTCATTTTTTGGAAGCCGATCCGGATCTAATACTACATCAGGCAGTTACAATACATTTTTTGGAAGTTTAGCTGGTGTGTTTAATTCCACCGGTTCCCAAAACAGTATATTAGGGTATGGAACATTATACGCCAATACAACCGGATCATACAACTCAGCCTTTGGTACAGGCAGTATGCACGATAATACAACAGGTGGAAATAATTCAGCTTTTGGATATAGGAGTTTATATAGTAATACAATAGGCGTAGAAAATGTGGCTATTGGGTCCCAAGCATCACGATTTCAAACCACAGTAAGCTATACGGTTGCTGTTGGATCAGAAGCCCTCTATAACAGCAATGCCACCGGCACCATAGGTATTGGTTATCGCGCTGGATATCGCAACACGACCGGTCAGGGCAATTTGGCCATTGGTTATAGAGCTTTATACCCCAATCAAACAGGTGATTATAATACCGTTGTTGGGCATGAGTCTTTGGGTACAATCGTTGCAGCCAATAGTTCAAGCAATAATTCTGCTTTTGGATTTAGGGCTTTGTACGCTAATACAACCGGATCATACAATTCAGCCTTTGGTACAACCAGCATGAACGCTAATACAACAGGCGAAAATAATTCGGCTTTTGGATATAGGAGTTTATATAGTAATACTTATGGTACTAATAATGTTGCTATTGGATATAGGTCGCTTTACTCTCTTGATGGAGGAAATGGAAACACGGTAATTGGATCCGAAGCTTTATTTAACGGAGTTACTGAAGATATTGCATATAATACCGCGATTGGTTATCGTAGTATGTATAATGCTACATATTCCGAGCAATCAACCGCGGTAGGAAGTTATTCTTTATATAATAATACTACTGGAGGTGTAACTGGCGTTGGTTCTTACGCTCTATATAATAACACTAGTGGTTATGATAATAGCGCGTTAGGAGATAGTGCATTGTATTCTAATACAACCGGTAAAAACAATGTAGCGATGGGTTATCGGGCATTATATAACAATCAAACATCTGATTATAATACTGCTTTGGGATCTTATTCATTGTATAGCAATGCCGGAGTTGATTACAGTGGGCTTACCGCTGTGGGCTACCAATCAGGCTATTCTGCAAGCGGAACTACAGAATTAACCGCAGTAGGATATCAATCATTACGCAATCACACTAGTGGCTATGGTAATACTGCGATTGGTTATCAGGCTTCATACACTAACACAACAGCAAGTTATTCAACAGCTGTTGGTACACGGGCTCTGTATAACAATAGTTCTGATGATTCTACAGCCGTTGGGTACAATGCACTTTATAGTTCAAACAATGATGGAAATACAGCTGTTGGAAGCAGTGCGTTATATTCTAATGTTTCAGGTATGTATAATACTGCTTTAGGATACCAAGCAGGTTACCTTAATAAAGGCACTTTAAATACCATAATTGGAGCCTATGCCATGACTGCTTCCAGTTCAGGAGGATATAATGTAGCCATAGGTTATGGATCCATGCAAAGTTATACAGGTACTAACGGGCAGAATACAGCTGTTGGATATAGTTCAATGTCTAGCTTAACTACTGGTTATAATAATACAGGCATTGGCGAATCTGTGTTCCCGGACTTAACAACAGGTTATTATAATACTGCCGTCGGTCGAAATGCCGGCGATAATATAACCACAGGTCGCTTAAATACCTTTTTAGGTTACAACGCTCGAGCTTCGACTGGCGCTATCACAAATTCAGTAGCTATTGGCTACAATACTGTAGTAAATGCGAACAACAAAATGCGTTTTGGAGATACTTCAGTGGAAACATATGAAGGTCAAGTAGATTGGACTTTTCCTTCTGATTTAAGAATTAAAACTAATATAGTTGATAACCCGATGGGTTTATCATTTATCAATAAATTAAGACCTGTCAAGTTTGAAAGTATATATGATCTCGGTTATACACGTGATGGATTTATTGCTCAAGAAGTCCGTGACGCAGCTTTGTCCATGGGATATTCATTCAGTGGAGTCGAAGATAGAGCATTTGTAGAAAGCGGAGGAGTTGAATTACTAACCATGTCCTACTCACCTTTTGATCCCATTTTCGTCAATTCAATTCAAGAACTCTACGCCTCATCTTCCCCGCTCTTCACTGGCTTGGACATTGATCCCAACTTTACAGCTCTTGGTGAATCATTCCTTTCCATAGACACAGATGGCAACCTTGCCTACAAAGGAGCCACAATCAAATCACAAAATGAGGCTTCAACTTCAACCCAAGCTTACAGTTCTTATACCTTAAGCTTCATGGGTAGCGCTTGGGATATAGATAACGATCAAGAAGTTAAACCTTCATTTAGTTTGGTTAACAATACAATATCAGCAACATCTTCTGAATTTACTCTATCTTATTCAACCAGCACTGCCTTTAATCAAAAACTCCTTACAATCACCAACTCCGGAGACATAAAAGTCACAGGTGATTTACATGTTGGACGTCGTTTATACTTGGGATCCAAATCAACTGGCGAATCCTCAACTTCAACATATATTTTTGTGGATGATACTTTGGCTCCTACTTCAACCTACATCTCCACCAATGCTGACGGTTGGCAAAGTGAAGATTCTTACGATTATGCCGAAAGATATGAATCCGATGAGGAATTGGTTCCTGGTGATATCGTAACCGCAGATCCCACCGGAATAAACAAGGTGAAACGTGCTTCTTCAGCAGATCAAGCCCTTTTAGGTATCGTTTCCACCAAACCAGGCTTTGTTACCGGACGTCATTATGATGGTTATTATCCCATTGCTTTGGCAGGACGTGTTCCAACACGTGTATCCACCGCAAATGGAAGTATTCAAGTTGGCGATTATCTAACAGCTTCCAATATTCCAGGTGTGGCAGTAAAAGCAACTTCTGCTGGTAATGTCATTGGTATTGCTCTTGAGTCTTACAACAATCTTGAAGAAGGCATGATTTCGGTGTTTGTTAAACCTTCCTTCAGCTTGGGTAGCATTGAAAGAACCGGAGATTCAGCAGGAACCATAATCAATAATACAACCATTATCCAATCAGAGCCGAGTGTTATGGAGATTGAGGGCTTGGCATTAATTAAGGCCGGCGCAACCGAAGTTCATATTTCTTATGGAACAATCATGCATTATCCAATGATTTATGCAACTCCTCACGCGTCATTAAACGGATCATGGTGGATCACTAATCGCACTGATCAGGGTTTTGATATAGTAATTACAGATCCTCAAACTCACGACATAGAATTTACTTGGTTGGTTCGTCCAATGCGTCCCGGAACAATTCGTTTTGTATCCGACAATACTTATCAAGATGTGGACGATCTAACTGGTCAACCAATTGGCCCATATCCTGAAGATGTCGGAACTCCAACTTCAACCGCTCTGGATTTTACAACAACCACAGCAACAGGCGCTTCAGATTATGATTCGGATTCAAACGCTGATACACAAACAACTGATACGGTAGTGTCAATCAACGATCCTGCTGATAATGAAGATAGCGCAGAATCAGAAACGTAAAAATATAAAATAAAAAATAATAACAAAAGAAGATTTTTCTTACGGCATTGGAAAATTCTTCAAAAAAACGCGATGACCTGTCAACATCGTGTTTTTTATATGAGATAAAGTTACTTAAATCAAGCAATACATATTATTACTAATTTAAAACCCCTCTCTTATTCTAAAGAGAGGGGCAAGAGAGAAGTTATCCCGAGCTTCCCGCCGAACCCGCGTTTCCGCTTTCACCACCAGATCCGCTTGATCCTGATGAGCCTCCGGTTCCGGCATCGGTTTCATTATCCATATCAAGAGGCACTGCAATTAGCTCGCCTTTGATTGGATCAATGATATAAAGAATAGGTGAAGCGCCATGTGAGATCTTGGTAAAAACTCCATACGGCATTCGGCAAGCGCCTTCGGACGCAAATTGAGGAGGGCATTCCGCGCCATAATTGCCCCAGCTCATGTTTTTAATATAAGGCTCATAGCCTCCAAGCTCCAAAATATCTGTCCAAGTGTTGCCATCGTATGCGCGGATCATTGTTCCTTGCAGAATAGCATCCCCACTTTTATTCAACAGTGGCGCGTCAATCATGTACATTACTTCATTGGGAGCGAAAATAGCACTTGCTGTCAAAAGTGGCATCTCTGAAAATTGTTTAATTGTATTACCGTCTTTGGTAACTTCATAAACAATTCTCGCGCCCACATCGCCAATTAAAATCGAGCCATCACCCCGTACAGCTAATGGTATGCGGATACCACTCGCTGGCGCTAGTTTAGTATGTGTAAAACACCAGTTAGTAGTGATTTGACCAGGGGTTACGTAATTATCCGCAATCGGTAAAGTTGCAATTAGGTCTATTTCCGGAATTGAACTTATTGTAATCTTAACTAGTTTTGGCGCTTCAGAGGGTAGCGCCATGGGTGCATTTTTTACGTATCCGGGCAACACACTCACAATCAAGTATCCTTCCGGATGACACATAATCGCCGAGGGAACTCCGGGCTCCGGCAGTTGATCGGTTAATACCTCACGGGAGCCATCAGCAAATAACTCATAGACTTTATTACTAGCATTGCTGACAAAAAAATGCCGACCAAGACATTCGGTCATATCAACCGAGAGCCCACCGTAGGATTGCAGTTGTTCGCCATTAACAATCGTGGCAAAGGTATTAAAACAATCCAGAGTAAATTCGGTTGTCCAATCCGGAAAATGTTCAATGGTTTCAATCGATGCATCTGGTTTTATAATGATAGTGATTGGAGCTATAGTATTTTTTTTGTTAGCATCAGCGTAGGGTGGAATTGGTAACCACATTTCCGTAAAATCTGGTGTGATTGAGCCAAAGTTAATTACCGGCACTGTGTTTGGTTGGCTCGTTTCATTTTCGGCATCCGAAATAACATCTTCAGTTGAGTCATTTTCCGCATCTAAACTTGCATCAAGATCAGCATCCAACCCCGCATCCAAATCCATGGCACGCATCACCATCCCTGGTTTTACCGCAAAGCCTTGGATTTGCCCAGCGTTTTTTGCTAATACAATGCTACCTTGATTAGCCCTCCCAACGATTCCTTTTTTCCATTTATTCGTTTCTGCAAAACCTCCACTTCCTGCGTCTCCCCCATCTGTTTCCACAGAACCTCCGCTTCCAGCACTTCCTCCATTTCCGTTTACTCCATTTGTGCTTTTATCCTCCTTATCACTTCCACAAGAGATAAAAAGCACGCCTAAACTTAAACTCGCTATCACGGTTATCCAAAAACCAAGCATCTTTTTCATTGCATCCATCCTTTCTTTGATTGTAAAGGAGCCTTCGATTGTCATTATCACCCTGTTTTGCTCTGAACCCAAGATTCATTTTCTTCAAAAAAATGATTCTTAGTCAAGGTCCGGTAATAGGTGATTTATTTTCAAAGTGCCACTATTTTATCTTTTTGTCAATCATTTAAATAGTTAATAATTATTAAAATTTTAGTTTTTAATAAGATTAGTTATTCTTTTTTATAAATTTTTATAACTCTTCTTAGATTTCTTCTCTTAAGAGAAGAAGATTATAGAAAAATTAAGCTAAACAATCTACATTATCACTAATTTAAATTCCCCTCTTGTTCAAAGAGGGGATGAAAGAAATTGAGGAGATGAAAAAAGTTATTCCGAGCTTTCAGCCGAGTCACCTGCGTCAGTAGATTCCGAATCTCCGCCTTTACCACCAGCCCCGCTTGACCCTGATGAGCCTCCGGCTCCTGAATCGACCTCATCCATATCAAGGGGAATAGCTGAAAGTTCTCCTTTAATGGGATCTGTGATAAGTAAAACCGGCTCTGTTCCTGCCGCTAGCTTGAAATAAATACCAACTGGTTGAAAACAGAATCCGCTGGGATCTTCTACGCAAGGAGTACCTCTAGAGAAGTTTTGCATAGCATGCAAAAAAGTGTCATAGCCTGTAATTTCAGTAACATCACTCCACTTTCCATTGGTAAAAGCACGAATCATCGTTCCTTTATAGACCTTGGAGTGAATTTGATTTGTCATCGGAGGTATAATTGTATAGATTACTTCGTTCGGTGCAAGTAATCCTCCAATTGTTAGTTCTTCCATTTTTGCGAATTCAGTTACGGAACCATCCGCTTCAATATTGTATATTCTTTGAGTACCCATTTCTCCAACGATTATCCTTCCATCAGGATGCAAGGTTAAAAAAATGTTCATTCCTGGAGGAATGTAATCAGGAGAAATACCCGGGAAAGCTCCACATAAACCAAACATGTCATTTGTTGCGTAATCATCCGGTACAGGCATATCAGCAATCAACTGGGTCGTGCCATCAAGATCAATTTTATAAATCGCTGATGGTGTTTTGACTTCGAATTTCTCATTTAGTACGTAAGTAGTAAGTGCGCTAACGATCAAATATCCTTGAGGATGACATAAAATCGCTGACAGAGGTTTCTGCAAGTCTGTCAAAGCAGTTCTGGTTCCATCAGGATACAGCTCCCAAACCTTGGTTGAGCCGTTGGTAACAAGGAACCAGCGATTCAGGCATACGGTCGTGTCCATACTAAAGCCTCCATAAGCCTTCATGCTTTGACCATTTATTTGGGTAGGGTAAGGCGTATAGCAGGACATGTCTACATCTTTACTAGGCCAAGTTTCAAAATGTTGGATCATTTCCGTTTTCCAATCACCGTCAACAATCATTGTGTATGGAGGGATGGGAGTTCCATCATTTTGCTGGTAAGCCAAAATTGGCAGGATCATTCTATTAAATTTTCCATCGCCTAGTTCTGCTCCGTTGATAATAGGAGCTGTTTGAGGATGTTCATCATCTTCAGTTGATTCTTTTGCATCTGGGGGTAAATCAAACGTTTTGATGGCAAGAGAATCCGTTGCAATCCCTTGAAGGTTTCCAGCTTTCTTCGCTAGTGCAATTAATTCTTTAGCCTTCCCAACTACTCCTTTTTTCCATCCATTTTTAGAAGTTCCAGCTTCTCCGGCCCCTCCTTCATTTCCGCCTGATTCACTTATATTTCCATCTCCGCCCGTACCACTATCTTCACTAATACCACCCGAGCCTCCGGTGGCAGTTGTGCCGGCCGAGCCTCCCCCTTTTGTCTCATCACTACTGCAACTTATAGGCAGAACCAATCCTAAAATAGTCGCCATCAAGTATAATAAAGAGTATTGTGCCTTTTTCATGATCTCCTCCTTAAAAAGGTCGTTTGTTTTCGAGGTACGAATCTTAGTATCCGCTATCTTGCTTTTACCATAATGAAGCGAAAAAGTCCAGAGCTTGGTAGTAAAATTATCAATAATCAATTAAAAATTTTATGAGCCGGATCTATTATTTGATATGAGTAATAAAAAAAAGATCTAATTTACATCACCATATTCACTATATTATAGAAAGCCTCAAAACCATAAACCATTTTCGTTATGATCACCAAGACGGATCATAAATAATGATAAGTAGTTTTTTAGTTGCGAATAATATAAGATTGATGTAATTTTATCTTTTGATAAATAGTTATCATTTTTGGTTATCAATAATTAGTGGTCGGTTATTTATTATTGAATGATTAGTTAATTAATGTATGTCACTTCAGATCGCTATCGTCGGTTTGCCAAACGTGGGCAAATCAACCCTGTTCAGCGCTATTACCAAAAAAGCCGTGGATTGCGCTAATTTTCCATTTTGTACTATTGATCCAAATGTTGGAGTTGTGGAAGTTCCTGATTCTCGTCTTAAACCTTTAGCCGAAATTTCTAAATCCGGACGCATAGTTTATACGACCATTGAATTTGTGGATGTCGCTGGCCTTGTTCGTGGCGCAGCCGAAGGGCAGGGCTTGGGCAACGCTTTTCTTGCCAACATTCGCGACACGGACGCCATTGTTCAAGTGCTTCGTGTTTTTGAAAATGATGACATTATTCATGTTGATGGAAACATAGATCCTGTTCGTGATATGGAAACCATCAACATTGAGTTAGCTTTGGCCGATCTTGCTGTTGTTGAAAAACGTTTTGAATCAGCAAGCAAACAATTAAAATCAGGCACAAACAAAGAATTACAAATTTTACTTCCAGCTTTAGAACGAGCCAAAACATCTCTCAAAAAAGGGGAACCGCTTCGTGATCTAGAATGGACTGAAGATGAATTGAAAGCCATGAAATCCCTCTCTCTCCTCACTTTAAAACCCATGATCTACGCCTTGAACGTCTCCGAAGACCAGCTTCAATCATCTTCTTGGAAATCCAAGTTTCAAGTTCCAAGCTACAAGTTTGAGTTAGTTCCTATTTGCGTTAAAATGGAATCCGAGTTTTTAGATATGAGTGAAGAAGAAAAGAAAGAATATTTAGAATCCGTTGGTCAAACCGAATCAGGTCTTGATCGTCTCATCGTTTCCGCATATAAATCTTTGGATCTCATTACTTTTTTAACTTCCGGTGAACTCGAAACTCGTGCTTGGACAGTTCGTCGCGGAGCAACAGGACCTCAAGCCTCCGCGGTTATCCATACAGATTTTGAAAAAGGCTATATTCGCGCCGAAGTTGCTACATACGAAGATTTTATAGCCAATGGAGGTTGGAACGGAGCCAAGGAAAAAGGCAAAGTCCGTATCGAAGGCAAAGAATACATCGTGCAAGATGGCGATGTGGTGTATTTTAGAATAGCCAACTAATCCAATCCAGCATCCGATCTTAATTAGCTTTAATTTTTCAATCCTAAATTCACTACAATCATTGTCGCTTGAAGATCCTCTTTGAACGATAAAAATCCATGCAAATTATTTACGAGAGTCAAGAAGTAATGTCCGTAGAATCGGCTTTTTGTTAACAAGGAAAAAAATATAATTGAGATAAAGGCTGTTGAAACTTTAGAAGGCAAACACATGGTTCAAGCGTTTAATTATCTTGAAATTTATAATATTAAATTCAAGATTATTAATAAATTTTAATGCAAAAAGCTTACAATTTAAGCGTCTTTACAACAATAAATTGAATAAACTTAACCATCCAATAAAACTGTTTAACCATAATCAAAGCTAAGATTGTAAATCAGGGTTAATCAAGGTTGGCATGTGTGCTATAATAAACTCAAGTTACTATGAGATCTATTTTTTATCGTTTGTTCATTGTATTGATTGTAGGATCGATATTAACGGGTCAAGGTTGCACCAAGGGTGTTGACAAAGCTACTAGCGAAGCGGCTAAGCCCAAAAAGCTCGAGGTTTGGGCTGTATTAGATGATCGTTCTGCTTATGCTCCGCTTATAGAGGCGTATCAGAAAGATCATCCTCATATTGCCATCAATTATAAACGTTTTCGTCTTGAGGAATATGAAGATCTTTTATTAAATGCCATGGCCGAAGATCGTGGTCCTGATATTTTTCTTGTTCACAATACTTGGCTTGGCAAATACGAATCCAAAATAGAACCAATGCCTCCCTACACTAAAATGGTTTATACAATTGTTGAAGGAGGCATGACCAATCGTAAAGAAACTCTAATTCTACAAAATGAAAAAAGCATCACTCTTCGCGAAGTCAGAGAAAGATATCCGGAATCAATTTCGCAAGATATTATTCGTCGTGTAAATACCGCTCCGGCAACCGAACGCGCTCTTATTGAAGAAAAAGTCATGGGCTTGCCCATGTCGGTTGATACTTTGGCCATGTTTGTCAATAAAGATATGCTTAATGCGGCTGGTATTCCTACCATTCCCAAAACTTGGGATGTGTTTCAAGCCACCATCAATCGTTTATCTTCCGTGGATACAAATAATAATATTTTACAATCAGGCGCCGCTTTAGGGACATCCAATAATGTTGAGCGCGCTACGGACATCCTCACGATTCTCATGATGCAAAACGGCACTCAAATGGCCAATGACGAAGGTTATCCGGTTTTTGCCCGTATGCCCGAGGCATTGGCTTCGGTTCGCGATGAGCTTCCTGCCATCCAGGCTTTACATTTTTATACTGATTTCGCCGATCCAACTAAAAATATTTATTCATGGAATGATAGCATGCCCAATTCTTTGGATGCTTTTATCGAAGGTCGTGTGGCTTATTTTTTTGGATATTCCTATCATATCCCGCTTATCAAAGCGCGAGCTCCCAAGCTCAATCTTGCCATAGCTCGCTTGCCTCAAATCGAGGGCAATCCCGAGGCTAATTTTGCCAACTATTGGGTTTGGACCGTAGCTAAAAAATCCAAAGAAACCGAAACCGCTTGGAACTTTCTTAACTATCTCACCAAACAGGAAAACGAAAAGCAATATCTTGACCGAGCTAAACGCCCACCCGCCAACAAAGCTTTAATCGAAGATTATTTGGATGATGAACAAATGGGGGTTTTTGCTTCACAAATTTTGACTTCACGAACTTGGTATAGGGGTTATGATCCTGGCACAATGGAACAAGCCCTTTTAACTTTGATTGATGATTTTCGTATTGTTGGAGAAAGAGATTGGCAAAAAGTTTTACAAACAGCCCAACAAAAAATTGATCAAACATTAAGAGCTCCAAGGAATCCATAAATATTTTTTAATTTATTATGCAATTAAATCGTGCATTAGTATTATTCAGCATTTTACCGTCTTCCTTTAGAAGTCAAGACATTATGATCAAATCAGCTATTGGCATAGTTTTTATCATGCTCGCTTGGACAATTGTAACTTATGTGGCTTCTTCATTAGGATATACAAAAATTTAATTGATATGAAATTAATCAAATTATTTATTTTGTTTACGATATCAATTGCTTCGTTTGTTTTTATTGATCAAAATCACGTTAATGCAGTAACTACTTGTGAAGTCATAACTACAAGCTCCCCATGTAAGTCAGAGGGGCTTACAGAAGTTCCTGATGGAGAAACGGCTAAATGTCCTGAAGGGTTTAATTTTGAAGGTTGTAGTAATAAACCCCAAAAAGGATCTGGTGTTGTTTTGTGTTGTCATAATCCAGCGTTGGTATCTTCAGGAAAAGAATGCGAACCTCAAAAAAAAGAAGATGATAAATATTATCTTTGCATGACAAAAGAGGCTTGTTCCAATGTTTCTGGGACAGAGGTAGCCGAAAAAAGTACACCTTCTGTATGTACCGGAGGAGGTTCTCATAAAGAAATATGTTGTCAAACTCCAGCAAGAAAAGGTGAAACCGTGAAAGACGATACTTCCAAGCCAGTTCCTCAAACCGGATCAACTGAATGGAATTATGGCGGAGAATCTGGGGGTCTGAAACTTGTTTCTTGCACAAAATCCGGTGATTGCGAAATTAAAGATATTGTTCAGCAGGGAATATATTTTGCTGATTTCTTGATCGGATTATCCGGAGCTTTGTTTCTAATTGCTTTTATTTGGGGAGGTACAATGTATCTTTTGTCTTTTGGTCGTGATGCTTGGGTTACTAAAGGCCGAGACGCCATGGTTAAATCAGCTATCGGTATAGTTTTCATTATGCTTGCTTGGACAATTGTAACTTATGTAGCAGATTCTTTAGGTTATACACCTATAAAAAGTGGAGGAGGTAATACTCCAAAACAAGATAAAGGAGGAGGTAATACTCCAGATCAAGGCGCTGGAGCAGGTACAGGAACTGGTAAATGTAAGTGTTCTGGGACAATTAGCGCTGGCATGCTACTACCAAATGCAACTTTTGATTCCTATTGCTCAAACGTAGCGAGTTATTGTTCATCTTGTGGCAACGGCAAAGCCACTTGTACTGTAGAGTTAGATATACCCAAAGAATCATGTGAGAGTAATAATTTTACGGCCATGGCAGAGAGTTTTGGGGTTCCAAAAGAGGCTTTGAGTCTTGTAAATTTGTCTGGTAGTTGTAAATATAACGAATAAATTAATTATGTTTCATCTAAAAAATACAGCTTATATTATATATTTATTTAGCATTAAAGATGTAGGTAATTGTTTTCTCTTAAGATCACTATATGATAGTATTTTCGATTTTTGTATTGCTAGGAATCAAGACATTATGATCAAATCAGCTATTGGCATAGTTTTTATCATGCTCGCTTGGACAATTGTAACTTATGTGGCTTCTTCATTAGGATATACAAAAATTTAATTGATATGAAATTAATCAAATTATTTATTTTGTTTACGATATCAATTGCTTCGTTTGTTTTTATTGATCAAAATCACGTTAATGCAGTAACTACTTGTGAAGTCATAACTACAAGCTCCCCATGTAAGTCAGAGGGGCTTACAGAAGTTCCTGATGGAGAAACGGCTAAATGTCCTGAAGGGTTTAATTTTGAAGGTTGTAGTAATAAACCCCAAAAAGGATCTGGTGTTGTTTTGTGTTGTCATAATCCAGCGTTGGTATCTTCAGGAAAAGAATGCGAACCTCAAAAAAAAGAAGATGATAAATATTATCTTTGCATGACAAAAGAGGCTTGTTCCAATGTTTCTGGGACAGAGGTAGCCGAAAAAAGTACACCTTCTGTATGTACCGGAGGAGGTTCTCATAAAGAAATATGTTGTCAAACTCCAGCAAGAAAAGGTGAAACCGTGAAAGATACTCCCCCTCCCGCTCCCAAGTCATACAAGCTTGAAAATCCTTTAGGCACATCTGATCTTCGTGTTATCGCAGGCAAGGCAATTAATACATTCCTTGGTATTGTCGGAGCATTGGCTTTATTGGTTTTTGTTTATGCTGGTTTATCTTATCTCATAGCCGGAGGCAATGATCAGATGGTTACCAAAGCCAAAAACACCATGAAATATGGAGTGGTTGGCGTGGCCCTAATCATGTTGTCTTATGCTTTAACCGATTCTTTTATAACTCTTTGGACCAAAGATTTGCCAAAGTCTTTGCCCGAACCCCCTAGTGTTCCAGCTGATTTGCCTACAGATGCCGAACAAGGAGTTGATGATATAAAATCTCAACAACAGAAAGCTGATGAAGACAAAGCCAAAGAACAAAATGAGGCTTCAGCGGAAACGGGCAAAACTCAAGATCCTGAAGAAGTAGCCAAAGCATCAGCCAAATCAAGTAGCAGTGATGTTTGTGGAAGCACCCCTGCTACCGAAGGATATTCTTGCACAATGCTTAAAGCTTCAGAAAAAAATAATTATGATTGCAAAAGCGGATATTGTCAGTCAAATAAAGCAAGTAATTATTCATGCTGTAAAAAGAAGGAGTAATTTTATGATTATTAAAAAAATACAAATTGCAAATCTTAATCTTATTTATTCGGAAGAAACAAATTGATAATTTATGATCATCAATAAAGGCTCAATAAAATATTTCTTAATAATCATAGTGGCCGTATTTTTATTTAGTTTTAGTTACCCAAAGTTTATTCACGCTCAATCTTGTTCTCCTAGTTCAGGATATGATCATGCTCAATGCATGAAGCCCGAGTCTGGTAAAAATGGCAAAACCATTGAACAACAGATCAAAGAATTGTGTGACCCTGATTCAACCCCTAAGATTAATTGTTCCTGGGATAATTCAAAATGCCCCGGTCAGGCTTGTTGTATGTGGACATGTGAGAAAAAACCAGAACTTCCTCAGGACGACTGCATGGGGTTCTGTATACAGGCAGAGTTATGCGCTCAAACCACTTCAGCTTTAAGTAATCCAAGTAAAGAGGGTTCTTGTGCCGATTCAAAAAAGGTTTGTTGTGGACAGCAAATAGTTACACCCGAGGGCAATGATCCTACCGCCACCACAACTGATTCAAAATCCGGTTCCGGTTCTTCTGCTAAGGACAAAAAACCTGTTGATACTCAAGTTGGCTCCGCTTGCCGAGAGCCAACCACGGGTCTCCACTTTCCCTGTATAGATGAAGGCCATCCTCAAACCGTGGTAACATCAGTGGTCGCTCGTTTGGTTAATTGGATACTAACCATGTCCGGAGTAATTTTTTTAGTCATGTTTGTTTGGGGAGGAATTTCTTTTATGATAGCAGGTGGCGATTCCTCTAAAGCCGATAAAGCTCGCAAGGTTTTAGTAAATTCTTTTATAGGCGTAGTTATTATTCTTGGTTCTTATGTTATCCTAGATTGGATCTTTACCGCTCTTATTACCGCCATTAAATAATTTACTAACGAGTTATAGAATTCATAAGATAAACTTTGTGTTTCCCATATTAAAAAACACTCAATCTCTTAATATGGATAAATACAAGGTTTATCTCTCAAAATACTTAACTTGTTGCAATCATAATAAAATCTTACTGGTTGCAATTGGCGCAAAGTAAATCAATTTGGTATACTATGGATAAATAAACAATGAAAGGAGGTGTGCATAAATGAAAATCACAAAACAGATCACAGCATTCATAATCGCGCTCGCAATCATGTTGCCAGTAGCCGGAGTCTTGGCTCAAAAGCCACAGCTTACTGCTAACACTTTGGGAGTCGGCGCTTTGGATGAAAGTTTAGCTCTTTCCGGAGGTGAAGGTAGCGATCTTCGTCAAACAGTTGCCAATCTCATTAACGTGGTTCTCGGTTTCTTGGGTATTATTGCGGTTATTATCGTTCTCGTTGGAGGTTTCAAATACATGATAGCCGGTGGTGATAATGAAAAAACCAAAGAAGCTCGCGGATGGATCATTTCAGGTATTATCGGTTTAGCAATCATTCTCTCTGGTTGGGCAATAACCAGCTTCGTCATCGGTCAATTAATCGAAGCAACAAAATAACCTTTATACTTTATTATGGTTTCAATCAACCGTTTAGCGTCAAAAATCAATTTACGGCAGTTTATTAACCTAAGTATCATGGTTCTTACTTTAGTTATCACCATGTTTAGTTCGGCTTTAACGGTCAATGCAGATTTGTCGAGCATGAAAACATCTCTACAAACTGCCGGTGCGCCACTTAAGCCAGCGGGCAGTAGTGGAGATTATATACCCAATATAGTTGCTAATCTTATTAATACTGTATTAAGCATCATAGGTATATTACTCTTGGTTTATATGATATATGCCGGCTTCCTTTGGATGACCGCCGGAGGCGAAGGCAAGCAAGTCGAGCAAGCCAAAACCATGATCAAGAATTCCATTATTGGTATATTGATTATCGGAGCATCTTTTGTCATCGCTGACTTTATTTTGAGCGCCATTATTAGTGCATTCGGCGGAGGGACTGTGGGTGGCGGTTAGGCGGTTAATAAACTAAAAGTTTTAAAGTTAAAGGTATTTATCGTAAATTATGAAAACACTATTAAAAACCGGTTATTATTCAGTCGCTTCGGCTTTGTTAGCTTTACCCGGAATGGCTTTGGCCCAGGGTAACGTAAATAATCCTTTTGAAATGGCAAAGAATCAGGTTAGTAATGTTGGCAATACAGCCGGAGTTGGCACAGCTGCAACTGCCAGCTTACCCGAAGTGATCGGTAGAGCAATTAACGTGGTTCTTGGATTTATTGGCATCTTGCTTTTAGTCTACATTCTCTACGCGGGTTTCCTTTGGATGACCGCTGGAGGTGAAGAGAAAAACGTCGAGAAGGCCAAAACCATGATTAAAAATTCTATCATTGGGTTGCTTATCGTTATTGCGGCTTTTGCAATCACAAACTTTGTCTTAGGATCATTGCTTAATATTACCGGTGCATAATCCTCTCTGCGCAGGGAGAACAAAAAACCCGTTTACGGGTTTTTTGTTATCCGTGCCTCATACGGTGTACAATGGCCTTATGTCAGCAAAATTCATTTTCTTTTTTTTAGCTACTTTATTTACTGGCTGGTTTATATTTATTACTCCCATAGATCGTTTTGCTGATCCGGATGCTTTTTATCACATTACAATAGCAAAGCTCATTCATGAACAGGGTCCTATTACCGAATTCCCTTGGCTGGATCTTACAACTCTTGGTATCAATTACGCGGATCAGCATTTTTTATTTCACATTCTGCAAATTCCTTTTTTATTATTTTTGAATCCCTTACGAGCTTCGCAAGTCTCTTCTATTTTCTTTGCTGTTTTTTGCATGTTGGGCATTTCATACACTTTCTATAAACTCAAACTTAATCACTGGTGGCTCTGGCCAATTTTGCTTGTTTTTACTCAACCATTCACCACTCGTCTTATTCAAGGGAAAGCTTCTCCTTTGGCTATTCTTTTCTGGTTTACCGCGATTGGCGCAACATTTTATTTTCTTCGCAGAGATAAACCTCGTATTCATTCATATCAAACTTCAATCAGTACAAGAGCAGACAAACATTCTGTAAAATTAATTTCATCCATAAACAGAATGAAAGAAGTTTATTTTCACGAGACATTGTTAAGTTTTTTAATTATCAGCTTATTGAGTTTTCTTTTTACACTAACTCATGGTGGTTGGGTTTTATTGCCAATCTCTATTATACTCATTTTGCTAACAAATGCTCTATGGCGCCGTTTCTTTAGTAGTAGTTCGTTTTTATCTGATAATTGGAAGATAGAAAAAATATACAGCAATTATTTTATTATCGCAGTCATATTAGCTCCTATCCTTGCCATCTTTATTCACCCTAATCGCAATAAACTTTTTTCTTTCTTAAAAGTTCAAATTTTTGATGTGGCCATCTCCGCGCCAAAAGCTTTACGTTTGGGCACAGAATGGAATTCTGGTAACGTTCAATTTGCTTTTGGTATTCTTGGTGTTTTTGGTATTATTATTCTTATTATCGCTATAGCCCACGTTGCATTTAAAGATTGCGCACAAGAAGTTGAACATAAGATATTAAACGCGAGGCGTAATCTACAAAATACAATAATCTTATTTTCTCTTTCGCTTTTACTATTTTTTGCTTCCTTAAAAAGTCTTCGTTTTGCTGAATATTTTCAACCTTTATTGGCTTTGCAAACCGCTTTCTTTGCTTCCACAATAAATTGGAAACAATTCTTTAAAAATTTACGCCTTCCATTAATCGCAAAATTCGAATTATCAATCTCTTTCATCATACTTATCTCCATAATTCTTATACTTATTCAGCACATCTTCTCCGCCTATAATTCAACTCATCATGCTGAACGTTTTCTTGCGGATCAGTATCAAATTCCCATGCAAGCAATCTCCGCTATAGCCAATCCGGGGGATAGGGTCTATCACTCCATGTGGGATGAATTTCCAGTATTGTTTTTTTACAATCAAAATTTACGTTACATATCTGGCATGGATCCCACCTTTTTTTACAAAGCCGATCCCGAGTTGGCCATGACATATCAGGATTTGGTTTACAACGCATCAACCACTGCTGATTTGGCTTACGATTTTATCCATAATCGTCTGCAAGCTCGCTTTATTATTATTGATTACGAACGATGGCCCGCTTTTGCCGCCACCATTTCTAATGATTCTCGCTACATTTTTCTTGCCGAAGGAAATGGAGCCAAATCTTATATTATAGATAAATAAGATTTTTATTTATCAAATTCTGTCAATTCATAAACACTCAAAATTTTCGCTAACCATAAAGTTTTTTGATTGACTAAATAAACAATATTGGATATTGAGATAGGGTTTTTTTAGGTTTCATTTATTGATTATTTATTGGTTTCAAAAATAAGAAATCAGTTTTTGTCATCGATCGGTGTACAGTTAACCTTCAAGGGTGACTCTTTTTAACTGACTATCGCGATTTCTAA
>CAZLVV010000024.1:0-17866 GCA_964563385.1 uncultured Gammaproteobacteria bacterium | reverse complement strand
AATTCTTAACCCAAGAATACTCCAAAGAGTGCCATATGTGGTGGACGCGTACATAAAATAGACGTAAGACCAAATAAGTAGTACGATAAAATCAGAACCTTATAAGGAGGCCAACATGGGTAAAAACGCATTTATCAAACCTCGTAAAACCATTAGTCTCAAAATCAGTCCCTCTCCTAAAATAAAATCCGAATATTCTCGTCCTATTATGCAACGCAATGGCGCCCTTTTACGTCATCGCAAGATTGCTCCAGATGAAGAACAGACAGACACTACTACCATCAATCCGGTTTATGTTTTACCTGACGGCAGTATCAATTATTGGGCTGAAATCATACTCATAGCCGATTCCAATCCACCATCAAATAAAACGGAGGATAAATGAATCCTCTTTATTACTCTAACCGCCATTTATTTTGGCGGTTCTATTTTTGTCCAGTATTTTTAGACAAATTTACATTTTTTTAAATTTAGCTATATATAGCAAAAAATAATATATCAATATTTTTATCTAAAAATAGATAAAAAATCAATCTATTTTTTTGTTAATCAATTTACAAAATATTGCCATAAAACCCTTGACAAAATCAACAATTTATGATATAGTACTTCGTTAAACTGAAAATATAACAACCTAGTCAAGAGTAATTATTTAACTTTCTTGTCTGGTTACAACCTTAAAACAGCTTAACATTCAAATAAGAAATAAGAAAAACTGGAGTCTTAACCTTCCCAAGCTTGTCGTGGATCGCAAGACTCGAGTTAAAAAATAAGCTCTTCGACAATTTACTATCTTAACCCCTCAATCCAGCCCTGCGATATATATCCATATCAAAGTTAGGGATTGAGGGTTTGGGATGGACTCGCGAAATAACTTCGTGAGTAAAAACGCATCAAAAAGGAGATGGAAAAATGGCAAGTCTGATTTTTGTTTCTTTTATTGTCCTCGTCATCCTCACAGGTTTCGTCGCCCTTCCCTTAGCGGAAATGGTGCTTGCTCGCCAAGCCCATGCTCACTTTTGTGGCATCGAGGCGGAAAGCGAGTCCGAAACCGCTCATTCAAACGGGATGGCCACAGCATTCCTCCTGATGGACTTTGTCCGAATGGAAGAAGCGCTGGAGTTTGCAAATAATGTCACTTACATAAGTGACGGCGATCATCCCGTTTCCCCGTTGTTCGCAATTCCTGCGAACGACAAATAAGGTTCTTAAAAAACAAATGACCTCGGCGACGCAACGTTGCCAAACGGGTTTCTACGTTCCCGACCAAAAAGAACGTTCCTTAGTGGGTGTAATGCCCGACACCTGGAGGTCAAGGTAAAAAACTCTAAAGCCCACCAAAAAACTCTTTCTTAACGGTGGGCTCCGTAATTAAACAACTAATTTACAAAAAATTGGTTAGTTAATTACGGCATCGACCATCGAAAAATGAACGGGCGGTTCAGCCGGACCTCCGGTGGATGGTGATGTGCGCAGGTTCGACTCCTGCCGGTGCCACTAATAAAAGCTCATCTTCTCTCATAGAAGGTGAGTAAAAAAAAAGGAAGAAAAACATGGAAAAAGAAAATGTTCTTTTTATTCTTGAGACCGAAGAAGAAGAAGAAGACACGGAAAAAATTGCTTTGAAAGAAGCTTTCCGTGCCAAAGAGGCGCTCGCCGCCAAGTGGCGTCGGCGCCAACAGGAGCTTCGGCGAAGGCAAGCCATCGCCGAAATCATCAAAATGAGCTCCTAAAAAAACTCGACGCAACGTCGAGTAGTCGTCCCGATTAAATCGGTACGCCGGACCACCCAATGTCCGTAAAAAAGAGGTCTAATATCACGGGGAAGCTCCGTGACGCGCTTCCAAAAGCGCGGTCAATAAACTCTAAAGCCCACCAAAAAAACTCTTTCTTAACGGTGGGCTCCGTAATTAAACAACTAATTTACAAATACAAAAAAATTGGTTAGTTAATTACGGCATCGACCATCGAAAAATGAACGGGCGGTTCAGCCGGACCTCCGGTGGATGGTGATGTGCGCAGGTTCGACTCCTGCCGGTGCCACTAATAAAAGCTCATCTTCTCTCATAGAAGGTGAGTAAAAAAAGAAAAAAGGAGAAAGGTATGAAAAGTTTGAAACAGCATGACGCGCCGGATCTTGTGGGTCTAGGACAGTTCCTGTTCCGTAAAGACACGGATTGGAAGCCAAAGGCCGGTATCATTTTAGCGCTTTTATATCTTTTCTTCCCCATTGATCTTTTACCCGATGCCGTCCCGGTTGTCGGCGTGTTAGATGATGCAGGGTTGGTTTCTTTAGCGCTTTGGTGGTTATCTTACGCCACAAAGCGCTATAATATTTCTTTGTTAAAATCTTCTTCTACTTAAATATTCCAAAAAAATTATTTAAATTATTCGTCAACCGCACGCGATTTTACGCCTCTGCGGTTTTTTTGTTTTTAAATTAAAAACAATATTTATAATTCTTCATCTAAAACAAATATCTTAAATACGAAATCCAATATTCTAAATTTTTAATTATTTAATAATCACTCCTTTTCCTGTTGCATTTTCATCATTTTGCAAATCCGTATTCAATTGCTTGGCCACTAATAAAATTTGTTCTTTTATATCTTCATCCATAGCAGTAAAAGTAGATTCTTCCATCAATAAAGCAAATCTTCCATCATCAGCATTTGTTGGAGTTAGTATAACATTAAACTGCGTTTCAATTTCTGTTATTTCTGCTGGCATACGATTCAATTTCCAATTCACCAATCTATTAGATTCGTCGTAAGAGATTTCGCCTGCAGTGCTTGTGGCAACACCACCAAAATTTACTGATCTTGGCAATTTTGCCGAAATTTTCAAATCTTTTAATGAATGAACAGTTTTATTCAACCGCCAAATCATCCTATAAGAGGTTTCTCTACCAACAGTTGGAGGCAATGGACCGGTTCCAAGCGGAGCGCCTTCCTCGGTAAAATATCTGGCTTCTGCAGATAAAGATACGTCAGAAAGCAAAACAAAAATCATGGGCGCCATGGACACAGTACGATTTAATTCGGTTTTACCAATGGATTTAATATCCGCAGATAAAGTAACTTTTAATGCCACTGTTTTGTTTGTTGATACATTTTTAACAACTGGTATTACAATATCAATATTCCCATCTTGACGCGGAGCTAATTTTTCCAAATTTTTAACACCCTTACTATTCCAGATAATTTGCGTTCCAGAAATCGTATTACTTGCCGAAGCATTAATTTTAGTAAAATCTACCAAATTATTTTTATTCAAAACCTCACCAGTATTTAAATCAATTGTTTCTAAATTCAATTTAAACATTACATCGGACAATTCTTCATCTGCCGTATTTTCGTATCCAATAACTGCTCTCAAATCTTCGCCATAAGATATTGAACGCTTTGTTTGCTCCGAACCATTTACAATCAATGCCAGTGAAAGATCACCAGCCAATACTGGTATTATGGCTTCAGTTTTTTGCATTGGTAAAAATCGATTTTCTAAATTGATTTTACCAACTTGCGCCTGTACCAATGCATCACCGCCATAACCCGAAGCAAAAGTACCATTAATTATTAAATTTTTTTGCTCTCCATGCTTCAATTGTTCTGGCTCCGAGATAAAAACTCTTTCCATAAGAGTTCCTGAACTCATTGTTTCCGAATCTGGCGTAAAACCTTCAGGAATAATTATTTGCGTTACCAAATCAGTTAAATTTTCGGTTCCCGTATTTTTATATTCATAAACAATCGAAATTTTATCTCCGGGCACTGCCTTTTCTGGTAATTTTATCGAACCTTCAATAACCGTGCTAGAATAACTAATTTGCTTTGTAGCCATGGCCTCAAAATCGCTTGAATAATTCGCTGGCTTGTAAGTTGCTATAGCCTGTACAGCAGAAACTGCTCCTAGCGCTCCGATAAATGTGCCTCTTATCTTAATAGTGCCTCTTTCTTCAGCTGCCAATGACCCTACCTTCCAAACATTACCCGCCGAAGTAGGTTGGGGATTAATTTCCGTGATCATAAAATCTCCAGGAAAATTTACTCTAATATCAACCGATGCCAAAGGCTGTTGCATGGGATTTTTATAATTTACAAAATACGCAACCTCTTGCCCCAAAGATATCTGTTCTGGACCCTCAATAATCAATTCCAATCCTTTGCCATCAAAACCTTGAAAAGTTTTAAAAAAAGCAAATCCAGCCCAAGAAGCCAAAATCATAATTATCAATCCCATTATCACCCCCGCAGAAATCCAAATCCAACGTTTACTTTTTATAATTTTCAGCTTAGTCATGTCTGGCATATCACCTTCCGGAGCTTGATAAATAGTGCGCAAACTTTGCTCAATTTCCGCATCCGAAAAATCGGTGTTTTTAAGCACCTCACTTTCAGCATTAGCTTTATTGAGTTTAATTTTTTTTACAACTTTTTTCTTAAACATGATTATCTTGAATTTAACAATATAGCCGATGTTCTATCCCTATCCCAAAGCGTATTAAATTCCATAATACCATTATTCAATTCATTGCTTTCAATGCTTTGCGCCATATCCTTCATCCAAACATTTTCCCATTTAGAATCCAAAATCAATCGAGTTTTTAAAGATCGCGCTTTGCCTGACTGGCTTGTGTACAGCATTAAATACGCCGCTCGGTTAATTTCTCCATTAGCTGTTTCCGGTTCTTCTTCATTTAAATTACGTAAAATATCATAAACTGTAAATGGCAAACGGTACGAAATTATTACATCTTGAGAATGACCAGGATCCAGTTGTAACCAACCACCTACCACAGTATGATCATCTTCAATTGATATTGTCGTGGAACCAGGCCCTTGTTTTTCAGTTTGTTCAATTATTTCTAAAATAGCGTCTTTTTGATCTGTTATCAAGGGTTTTTTAAATAAGTTTTCTGGCGGACTCAAAAAACCTGATGCGTTTATTATTTCAGAACCTTTAGGTAGATAAAATCTTATATATTGCACATTTCTAACTCCATAAAATGGTTCATTTTTTAAACCTTCATGCACACGATTTAATAAAATCGTATCAAATATACTTCCATCAGCTTCAATTTTAACTTCATGTAAAACAGACTCTTTTACAACCCTATCTGTTTTTTGACCAGCTATATTAGCCCCAATAATCGCTAAAAAATCGCCATTTGTTTGTTTATAAGACCCTCCCCAACCAAATTGATCAATTAATTTTTCTTCATTTGTATCAAACATTGCAATTTGAATATTCTTGGTTTCCAATGCTTCTGAAACAGCAACTGCCAATAACAACCATTGATCTTTTGATAAATTTTTACTCTTTTTCAAAATTAAATCAAACATATCGCCAATGAATTTCTTTGGCGTATTCTCAAGCTTATCATATTCCAATTCCACAGATTTTTGAGTTTCCAAATAAAAATTTTCTGCTGTAATGGTTTTGCCATACTCCGGCATTTCTATCGGACCAATAACCGACAATATTTTTTCCATAAAACAAGCATTTATCGCTATTACACCATCCAAAGTAGGCTGTCCGGATTTACTCCAAAACCAATTAATGCTATTTGCAGATTTAAAAAAATCCGCATACCAATTCGCATCCTGAAATTGCCATAAAGGATTAATAAGATGCATGGGCTTTGGAGCTTGAATTCTGGCTGTAAGTTGGCTTTTTAAATCATATGGTCCACCTGATGGAACATATACAGAATGTATCTCTCCATTAACAAATCTAACTTCAGCCACCGAACCCATAAAACCTCCGCTTGGTCTTAATTCAGAATCATTTTGAAAAACCAACAAATAATTTCTTAATTCATCTTTTCCTAAAAATACGGACAACATTTCAGAAATCGACTTTAATTCACGAATCATTTGTTCAACTTGATTCAATTGTTCAGGTAAATCTTTTAACTTGTCTCTATATTCCCCTGGAAATTGTTCTGGTTTAATCAATCGCGAAGCCACTTCAGCATCTTGCAGTAATGGCAATACTGCATTTACATGAGCTTCAAAAACCGCAATGCGTTCTAATAAAGGACGTTCTTCATCATCAAAAATTTTTCCTAAACCCAAAGTAATAATTCTTCCTGCTTCACTTGTCTTTTCACCTATTTCCAATAAAGCTTTAGCTCCTCTATATTTAGTAGGCGCCACGGTAACCGCACTCAAAGCCAAGAATTTCGATTTATCCAAAACAAATGAAGCTTCACGAAATTTTTCCGAAATATTAGATAAAACATCCGGAGAAACTGCAAAAGCATCTTCTGCGGACATATCCATCATAATCTCCGCAACCTCTTTACCTTTTTGTTCAAAAGTTATTTTTTGCGCCGCGAATGTTTTATAAGTTGATAAAATAAATGCCGGAACTAAAGCCAAAACCACTAAAGCACAAAAAGCTAAAATAAAATTCTTTACATTGATTCTTTCATAAACAGGTTCCGAAGTCTCGAATTGATTTTTATAAATACCTTCTTTTTTTTGTGTAATTTGTATTTTAGGCCTAATAAACGCATTCTTCAATTTTCTTAATCTTCGTTGAAAATTATTAATTTTTGAATCTGAAGTAATTTCTATTTGAGATTTAACCATCCAAGGTTCAGCTTTACTGGTTAAAATAGCTGAAGTAAAAGAACATTGGTTTACTTGATGCGCTTTGATTTTTTCTGCATATTCCAGTTGCTCTTCAAATGTTGTTCTTTCTTCAGAGAAAATCTCGCCCAGATAACAGTCCTTCAAATAGACGATGTATTCGCTACGTTGATGAGGTCTTTTATTAACTTGTACACAAACCGCCTGAGGAGGCTCTTCATTATAAACGGCGCTTGCCACTATTTTAGCATCCAATAATTCCACATCAGCAATAGAATCAGACACAACTTCAGATTTGGAAAAATTAAAAAATTTTTTCTTTGATTTAATTTTTGGATATCTCTTAACTCGTTTGCGCACACCTGCAGGGGTAAGCAAAATAACACCATCTTGTTCAATGACTCTCGCTAAAGGCAATTCCAAATCCATAACGCGCCTCAAACGTTTTAATTCATTATATTCTTTTTTTTGCGACTCATTACTACTCATGCCTTTCGGCAAAGCGGGTTATTTATTTTTTATTGCGTAATCATATGCTTTCAAGGTCAGCGTAGCCGTATTTTTCCAATTATTCTTATCTCTTAATAGCACACTCGCTTTTTTTGCTTGATTACGCATTGATTCCAAATTATCCACTACCGCTTTGACAGCTTCAATCATACCATTTTTATCACCTGATTTGAAGTAGACAACTCCCAAATCACCTAAAAGATCAGACATTGGCCTCTCATTGGTGGAAACAACCGGAGTTCCCATGCTCAAAGCTTCCAAAGGAGGTAAACCAAAACCCTCAAATTCCGAAGGAAATATAAATAAATCCGCCGAAACATACAAAATGCCCAAATCTTTATCAGAAACCGATCCTAAAAAATGTATCCTCTCCAATTTTAACGTGTTAGCAAGTTCTTTGATTTTTTCCATAAACAAATCAATTTCACCCACAATTACCAAATGTTTCTCAGGATAAATTTTTGCCAAATCTTTCCAAGCATGTACCAATACATCCAATCTTTTATGCGGATAAGCGCTACCGGCGTATAAAAAATATTTAAAATCAAACTTTCTTTCCGAATAATCGCCCAAATCAACTATACCTTCACTTGTAATAATTATTTTGTTTCTCTGCTTCGGAAAAAAATATTTCACATCTTCAGCAACAAAATCGCTTGGAACACAAATAGCTCTCGCTTTTTTAATAGCTTGATTTAAAACTAATTCATAACCAATTCTCTTCAAACTTCGCGACAAAAAACATCTTGTGCTTGCTTTTGCGCTGTAATGTTTATGCTTTAATAATAAATCATGTATCGTCAATATAAAAGGATCATTATAAAAAATCGACACATTCCAGTGTGGAAAATGCATTAAATCAACCTTAGCTTGTTGTATAATTTTAGGTAAACGAATTTGTTCCTGCCAGCCATACCAATTAACATTAGCAATCACGGTCTTAACATTATCAAATTTTACCAATGCATGGTTACGAATCTTAGAAAAAACTACAAATTCTAAATCAGGTCGCATTTGCACTATGGTCGTATATAATTCTTGAATATATCTGCCAATTCCACGAGTATTTTCAGCACCCATCATCCTAGCATCAATCCCTATCTTCATACATTTATTAAATAAATAAGTCGTAATATCGTAACAAATAAAATTATCTCGCTACGTCTAAATATTTTGCAAAACAAATTTAAATTAAAACTTAAAATTTATAATTAAAAAGTTTAAGCAATTTTTAATAAGTTTTCATCTTAACAAATTTTTATTTATATTTAATTATGAATTTTATTATCTTACGACATAATATTTAAGAATGTATCATCCAATACAAAAAAGTCAAAATAAAAAAAACCATTTAACGGTTTTTTATGGTGGGCGTGCCTGGATTTGAACCAGGGACCTTTACATTATCAGTGTAACGCTCTAACCAACTGAGCTACACGCCCTTAATAAATTTCGATTTCCCTAACTTTTGCTACCAATATTTAATTGCTTTAATTCATTAAAAATAATTTTAGCTCTTTAACAAATCTCAATCTTTAAACTCCAAGTATTTTCCAAAATCTTCAGTTTAACCTTGATAAATTATGATCTTAACGAATTTAATTTTTATTCTGCGGTTACGCGCCTAATATTAACTCAAAGCTAATTTTTTGACAAGGCACTTGCGTATTTTAATATTTTTGGCTATGATATGCAAGCTTTTTAGCCGAGGTAGCTCAGTGGTAGAGCGAAGGACTGAAAATCCTTGCGTCGCGAGTTCAATTCTCGCCCTCGGCACCATAACAACTCTCATTTTTGTTTTTGAGAGTTTTTATATTTTACATTTTTCATTAAATTTCAAAAACATTACATGAATCAAAAAACAGCCAATAAGCTGATTTTTTTCTTTAAAAATGGCATTTTTAAAATTGAATTTAAAAAGCTACTTCTGATAAATTTTGATAAAACGAGATACTTAAAAAACTCGATTAAAACCCAGCTGATTTTCTCTCAAGCAAACGAAAAACGGCCATTATTAGGCCATTTTTCACAATGGAGCGGGTAACGGGAATCGAACCCGTCTCTACAGCTTGGAAGGCTGTCATAAAAGCCACTATACGATACCCGCAAACTGGTCGGGCCAGTGGGACTTGAACCCACGGCCTCCTGCTCCCAAAGCAGGCGCGCTAGCCAACTGCGCCATGGCCCGATAAATCAAAAACAAACAATTATTTATCAAAAAATATCAAAATCTGCAGGCAATCGCGCTCATCAGCTAATACTATTTGCAAAATTATAATACACTAAAGCAAAAATTTTGTCGAGTATAAGAAAATATAAAATCCCAAGCTTTAACTTGGAATTTTAATTATCTAATTTTTCATTATTCTTTAGCCGACCAGCTAATTGCAATCGCGCTATCTTTATCTTCTTCATCTGGCCCAACCGTAACTAATAACTGATCACCATCTTTCTCAAATGCACGCATTTCAGTGTTATTCATAGAAATAGTTTGCGTCTTTACCCAATTTTTATCTGTATATTCTTTTTCGTACCAAGCAATAATTTTTTCTACTTTATCACTAGTTTTTAATGAAACAAACGCACCCTTCGAGCCATTCATATCACGAATAACACTCTTTGGCACAGCACCCGGATAAGAAATTATAACATCCTTTAAATCATTTGGAATTTTTACATTTTCCCCAAAAAACATTTCTCCTCCGCCTTGTTCATCTTTTAAAGAAATAGATACTCCATCATCTTTTAAGTCAACATCAACATCCCCTCCACTTATGGATTCCAACATTTTTTCAGCTACCTTTTTAGAAACTTTTTCCTGAGCATTTTGAAACGGATTACATCCCGCTCCATAAAAAACAATTGGCGCTATCATTGCTAAAATTGCTATAAATAAAATTTTTCCTTTCATATTATTAAAACTTAATTAATTCTTAATAATTATTAATTTTAAATAATAATAATAATAATAATATTACTATATTAATAAATCAATACTATCTTTTATATTATAAATCAATAACTTTCAGCACGCAACTTTGCTTTAACATCTACTCCAATCGCTTCCAAAGTTTTTTTAACACTATTCATCATTTCCATTGGACCGCACATTATAAAATCCATATCATCATTCAAGTCCTTAACATATTTTTTCAACATGTCTTGATCAAATCTTTGTGCTTCATATATCCAATCTTTTGGAATGTCACGGGTAATAATTGGTATATATTTAAAATTTACGTTATCATCGCTCAATTTTTTAAATTCTTTATGAAAAATTAAATCATTTAAAGATCTCCCCGAATAAAATAAAATTAATTCTTTTTGAGGATTATTTTTTAATGATTCAAAAATCATGGATCTAATAGGAGTAACCCCTATTCCACCGGCAAACAAAACCGTATGCTTAGAATCTGATAATTTAAACGCTCCATATGGACCTTGCACGCCAAAAACATCTCCCGGTTTTGCTGAATACAATTTACCACTCATTTTACCTTGAGATTTTATACCTAATTCAATCATTTCTTTTGATAAATAAGGAGGCGAAGCTATTGAGTAAGATCTAGAAAAAATCGACTCACCAGCTTCATTCAAGTCATGTAGTATGATAAATTGTCCTGCCGTAAAATCAAATATATCATCTCCTTTTTGCGATTTCAGCCATATTCTACAAATTTCATTAGTTGGGCATTCATGGCGAGTTATAATAAATTTTCTTATTTTCATTGACATATTATATATAAAAAAATTAATTAAAATACTGTTGCAAAATTTCATCTTTTCTAAAATTTGCCACATTACATTTATATTGTGCCCAAAACGACGGATGATGAGTTATAAGTTTAAGCTTAAACCAAGATCTATAATATCGTGGAGGTTTTTGATGATGCGCCAATTCATGAGCTATTACGCGTAAAATAGCATCCATTTTACGTGGTTTCATTGTTTTTGGAGTATATAAATCAACTACAATAAAATTTTCTTCTAGTCGAGTATAGCCATAAGTTATAGAGTTGAATTTGCCTCTGCCTCTTAATCTCCTACGCAAAGGCTTCAATTCAAAACCTGACATTTTTAAAACAACTAAACATCTTTGAAAAAGATGTTCGACCAATGCTTCATGGTGCGGATCCAAAATATCAGCCATATCCATATAGCATACTTTCTTAAAATTAAAGTCGCAAGCATTAATTTGTTAGTATTTTAAATATTTTTTGATCTAAAAAACCAGATAATTGAGTCAGTTTAAGTTAAACTTAATCAAAATCTAGACGTTATATCATTTCATTATTCAAATATTACAAACAAAAAGCTTAATCGCAATTTTTTATTTATTTTTTATCAATTCAGCGTATTTCCTTAATACATCCTTCATCGCTTCTTCGGTCGATCTCATGCTTATTCCAATTTCTGGCAATCTTATATTGGCTAAAATATTAGTTGATCTTTTTTTGGCAGTTAATCCTTTAGAAACCATTTCTTCTTCAGTAATCCAATCATTGGTATGATTAGGATCTACAATTTCCTCATACCATTTTATCAAATTACGATAAGATAAAGGCTCCGGATTAACAGCA
The DNA here is from genome assembly GCA_964563385.1 of uncultured Gammaproteobacteria bacterium. Taxonomy (GTDB): domain Bacteria; phylum Patescibacteriota; class Patescibacteriia; order 2-12-FULL-60-25; family 2-12-FULL-60-25; genus MWCR01. The sequence continues at coordinate 6,177 of CAZLVV010000024.1, read as the reverse complement.
TGAAAAATTCCTTGCGCTCGCTTATCGCTCACCTGTTTCATAACATTTAGCAAATCATCAACCACGGTAACAGAATTTGTAACATCAATAACTTTAGGATATGAAATAATTTTTGTAATTGAATTTTTAGCTGAAGGAGTAAAATCCATAGGAATTCTAAGCCTGATTATCGCTACATTTGGCAAATCTCCCAATACAAAATCCGCAGCCGCTTTAGTTTTTGAATAATAAGCCACAGGATTAGGATAATCATCTTCGTGCCATCCATCCGGATGCGGAGCTTCTCCATAAAATTGACACCCGCTCGAAAGATGTGTGAGATGAATACCTAATTTAGCGCATTCATTAGCCATTGTAATAGATAACCATGTATTAGCCATCGCCGTTTCCAATTGATGAGTTTCGCACCAATCCACATTTGGCGAACCAGTAAGCCCAGCACAATTAATAACAGCATCCGGCTCCTCAAGCTCCAAAACTTCAACCAAATCGCTCGATTTTTCAATCATTATTGTTGACATTCTAGCCTCAGGATAACGCTCAATGAACTTATTACCTATCCAACCATTGCCAAATACCAATATTCCCGACATATTAAAAAAATAATTTATTATAAATTAAAATTTTATATTGATATACAATACATAATGATTAAATCATTTTCATAAATAATCATTCTATTCAGATTATATTATTTATAATTATAAATCAAATATCAATATTATTCATTATTTAAACTGATCTAAATATCTTTTCCTTAAATCTATTTTTAATTTTTCTTCAAGAATCTTACGCATAGCAGAATATCTCTTTTTAATTTCAATCGGCGTATTTTTATCCTGCAAATCAACATTTCTTAAATCCATATATTCTGAATCTTCTTCTAAAGATTTTTTTATCACATCATTCAATTCTTCACCCACCATTTTCTTAATCCAAGATTCCATCTTGCCACGCAATATATTATTTATAGGAGTCAAATCAGGTTTTTTATCTTTTTGAATAGAACCAAGTATATCCAACGAGGCCATTGCTATAGACAATTTAAATTCTTCATCTTGATAATCTCCATAAGTTCTGTCATAAAAAGTTGCAGCCGTATTATCATCCATCTTATAATCTGAAAATCTACTCAACGGCAATATATGATCATCAGCTAATTTAGCCAACAAAGATTTAATATTTTCAGGTATATCCATCTTTCTTACAATTTCCGCTGATTTTTCTTCATGCTTAATAAAACCAACTCCTAAGCCAAAATTATTAGTTACTTCCTCACCTGATAATCCCAAAGATATCAAATTATCATAAAAATCTATAACTGCTTGATTTAATTTCTCCGATAAACGTTCCTTTTCTTCTTGAATTTTTTTCTTAATTTCTTGATTTTCTTCCATTTTCTTACGCAATTCTACCGATTGTTCAAGATCAGTTTTTTTATTATTTAAAGCCTTCTCCAAAGATTTAATCTCTTTTTGAATATTTTTAATTTTTTCATCAATATTTAAAATCTCAGCCTCTAAAGATATTACAATATCATTAAATTCATGAGCCTCTTGCATTGCTTCAGGTTTAATTTTATCTATCATATCTTCACCAGGCATTCTGAACTTCTTAATATTAAAAGTTCTATTTTCTTGACGTTTTGCTATATCATGAGTTAAAACAACATATCTCAATAAATTAGGATATTTTCGAATTGTTTCTTTAATAGAATCATCTAACTGTTGAATAGCTTCTTTGATATTTTCCGGTAAATTAACTTTGTCATTCTCATTTTGCGCCATAATTTCGCGCATCACGTTAAAAATCAATCTATAATGATGAGAAACTTTTTCACCTTCCGTATGATATTCCGAATATTGACCAGTTTGCATCGATAAAGACAACTCAGCTTCACGCAAAGCTTTAGCTAACACTTCTTTTGAAGGTCTTTCTCCAAGAGATGATTCAATTTGTAAAAATGGATTTTCATTATTATCCATATTACATATTATCTAATTAAAAATTATCTAATCAAGACATACAAATCATAACACATAAATAAATCCAAGTAACTATTGACATTTTCTTCACCTTGATAAACGATCTTGTTAGGATAAAATAAAATTAATAACCTAATTTCCTATGAAAAACATTACATTCATCTTATTAATATCACTCTTATTGGTGGGATTCTCGGCCAATGCCATATCCGCAAAAACCATCGCTTTAATACCAATAGATACATCAAAAGTAATCTTTGATCCCGCATTAAAACCCATCTTTCCCATAGAAGAAAATAATCCTGTAATACCTCCATACAAACCCTTGCCCATTCCGGAAGTTAAAATCCCACCAGAGTTATTTCAAGGTCCAACAATAAGCGATGTTGTTTTAGCTGTAAATACAGACAGTTTATTAGTGGAATGGAAAACCAACAAACCGGCCACAAGCAAACTTGATTATGGCAACACATCAACATATACAAAATCATTAGAAGACAAAGAATTGGTCACCAAACATGCCATGGCTATTCCTGTTTCTGTCGGACAAGTCAATATTCGTATCAGCTCCGAAGACGCATTGGGCAAAAAAACCGAAACCGAAAATATCATTATCATGATTCCCGATAATTCAACCGAAGAAGATATTAATGAACCTATTAAAGAAGATGCTGATAGTAAAATAAAAGATGATGATGTAAAAAATGAACCAGAAGCAATCAAGGATGACATCGATATACAAAAATCGCAAAATAACACAGAAACCGTACAACCAATTTTAAAAATCAATGATACTGAACTTCCGGCTGAAAAAGAAAATACTCTAACTGCTACCAATGCAATTTTGGGAGGAATTGCTATTCTTTTAGCTGGTATTTTGATAGGCGTTCTTGTTAATAACTCAAAATCCAACAAAACCAAAACCAATTAATATACTCTCGAATACTATAATTTCTACAATATAAACATATTCACCAGAAATAAATTTCTTTGAATTTCATAATTGATATTTGTTAATATTAATCGATATTCGATAATATTTATGTCTTTCCCTGATATTCGTCGTGCACGTCACTCGCCTAAAGCAAACGAATATCGTTTTGTCGGAATTGACGAAGCAGGACGCGGGCCTGTTATTGGCCCCATGGTAATCGCCATTTGCGCTTTAACCAAACGGGATCATCATTGGTGTATCAAACACGGAGTTACGGACAGCAAACTTATTCCCATAAAAAGAAGAGAGAAGCTCGCAAAAGCTTTACAAGAAAGATGTTGGCACAAGACGGCTATAATTCAACCTCCGGAAATTGACGAGGCTGTTAGAAATCGTAATCTAACTTTAAACGGCTTAGAAATAAAATACATGGCCAACTTAATTAAACAATATAAAAACACATTTCCCGATTCACCAACCGAAATCATGATTGATGCGCCTACGCGCAACACGCAGTATTTGCGTCGATTAGTCAGCCATCTTTCAGGTTGGCAAAATTTTGCTAAACTCAAAGCGCAAAACAAAGCCGATGTTCAATTTCGTCATGTGGGAGCCGCTAGTATTATAGCCAAATCCATACGCGATACACATATTCGTAAGATAATTTTTGAATTAAATTACAATATTGGAACCGGTTATTCTAGCGACAAATTAACTAGAAATTATATTATTACCGCAAAAAAAGATAATCCGCATATTCGTTGGAGTTGGGCAACTTGCAATAATCTACGCAATAAAAATTCCAAAATATCAAAACCTCTTCTATAAACTTGTCTAATTGTCAATTATCAGTTATTCTGATGCAGAATAATATCGATTCGGGCGCGTAGCTCAGCGGTAGAGCAGGCGTCTTATACACGCTTGGCCGCAGGTTCGATCCCTGCCGCGCCCACCAAACAAAATTTTACAAATTTTTAAAAACAAAAAATTTTCACATTAATATTTTACAATATAAAAATGGCTTAAATAAGCCATTTTTTGATATTTTAAAAAATCATAATGATTCCATCAACACTGTACAGTTAACCTCTAAGGGTAACTGTACAGACACTTGACAAAATCATAATAATCTACTATACTAAAAAGTTCGTTGAAAATAGGATTTCATTTAAATTGTTCCAATAGCTCTTTAATAAGACATAAATTAGCGAAAAAATAAATTTCATCATTGCTTGTAAAAAGTACACAAGAATAGTTCAAAACCAGCAACCAAAAATTCTAGCATTTCACGCCCTCGAGGCCATCCTTCGGGATAAATTCAGATCTCTCGGGCAAGAAAAGGAGAAAAGAATGAAAATTTATATTATTAGCGGTCCGGGTTCTTCTCCGACTTTGATGAAATTGGAAACAGAAGAAGGAAAGCCGGTGGCAAGCATTACCATCGGCGAAAGCGGTCGTGGTCGAAACGAAGGGATTATTCCCATTTTTGGGGAAGGTCCCGAAGTTCGAGCAAAGAAAACCGAGGCGGGAATTGTCCTCGTTCGTGGCGACTGGAACGACGAAGATCGTTGTCTAGTCGTCATCAACGCCGTGGGTGTCTATGATCGCTATCGGTCGTATAGAATTCACAACGCACAGGGGGTTCAGGTAATCGCTTCCGGTACCATTGCTTTCGGACAAGCCGGTCGCACCAATGGTGGTGAGGAGGTCTTGGCGATCCTCTCTCCCGGTGCAGAATTCTACCTCAACTCCAAGTACGCATCCCACTGGTACAAGTGGACAGGCACGGAGTGGAGCATGGAATCTCCCGAAGAGCGAAAAGCCCGCTTAGCACTAGCAGAAGTTGAACAAGGAGGTGGAGAATGGCTGTAAGGACATCTCATATCGCCTTGACACTTCGCGGAGACAGTGTCAGGGAAGGGATCCAAGTCTCCGACGGACAAGTACCGTTCAGCCCGCATTCGGGTATGACACGACATAACACTGGACTGCTTGCCAGCTCTCCTGTTCTCGATGGTAATTTGGAAAAAATCCATGTCGCCATCGTGAACGAAGGGGTCGTACTGGTCCCTTGTGAAGATGCCCCGCAAAAAGAGCTGGTGCTGGTTCAACAATACAGTCCAGGTACCGGTAGAAAGCGCTGGCCAAGTTTCCACGTCGAATTCGGCCCCGAGGTGCGCCAACTATCAAACGCCTCCACAAGTGGAGGATCAGGTGGCGAAACTTGGACGCTCGTCTCAGCGCCTCTCGGCTGGGCGCAGAATATCGCCAGCCAATTCGTCAACGAACACGACCACGGCGGGCAAACCATTTCCTACAAGCCGGATTTCAATCCGCGCGAGCAAGAACTGGAACGCCGAATCGCTGAAGTTCGCAACCGGTTAGACAATTTCGACCGTGAGCTGGAATCCGCCAAACGTAATGAGAACGATTATATCATTCTCTCATTCACGCAAGGCAAACACCCAAGAACCGGCGAAGTCCAGTGGGAATACATCACACGACAAAACGGCAAAACCGTAAAGTTAGTGGTGAACGCCTACAGACAACAGCCGAGCTCTGCCAAGGAGCAGTGGGTATGCAGAAAAGGGCGTACTCTTGTAGAGAACTCCAGCTTTCAGCTCACTCTCGTTGACCTCATATTTCGTCCGGATGAACGCAACGCAATTTTGGCTGAAGTTCAAAAAATAGAAGCCGAGCTTGCGCAAATCCGAAAGTCTGCTACCGTAGAAAGCTCGTCCAACATCGCTAACAGCGCAATGGCCGAAGCCATGCGGAAAGCAGGCTTGCTTCGCTAACGAGTCACATCAAATTCAACAGACCCGAGCATGTCTCTAAACTGCTCCTTTTTCTTTTTCAAAATTTTAAAATGCTAATCATTTACGAATACCATTTTTTACTTCATAATCAATTTTAATTTTATCATAACCATCGACGTGCAAAGTACGAAAACAAAAACAAAACAAAAATCCTCATCTTTAACCTCTTTTCTTTACTTTTCAATACCATAAATCCTTATTTTGTATTTTTATCAGCCTTAAACTAATTAAGATAATAAACAAAATTTATTCAAAACACTTTTTAGCTCATTAAAAACCTAACATGGACTCCGCTTCTAAATTATGTCAATCAAACAACCAAACGAAGTTTTGAATAAATCAATTATAATCATCATTAAAGCATAAAGTACAAATTAACAATAAAAATACTGTACAGTTAACCTTCAAGGGTGACTCTTTTTAACTGACTATCGCGATT
>CAZLVV010000023.1:0-17972 GCA_964563385.1 uncultured Gammaproteobacteria bacterium | reverse complement strand
TAGAAATCGCGATAGTCAGTTAAAAAGAGTCACCCTTGAAGGTTAACTGTACACTGAATTGCTTAAATTTTGTTCATATTCTTTCCCTAATACACTTTTAATTTTTTTCACATCTCCTTCTGGTAAATAAGCTTCAAATAAACCAAAGAAATCAGGGTTTCCTGTATTAGGCGCTTCAAAAGGATTATTTATGCTGTTGTTTTTAAAAATTGACATGATTTAATTATATCATAAATCTAGGTAATTTGTTTAGATAATTTTGAAATACATTAAGTTTATAAAAAATCCTCCAAAAATATGCTTTGGAGGATTTAGTTTAATTTGTTACTAACTTGAATTAAATAAATAAATGAAATGTACACCGTTAAAAGCTTAATAAATCCATAAATTGGGATATTTTTTACAGAGTTCTTGTTTTTCTTTGTTTGGTAATTTTCTAAGATAGACAACACCTCCAAACCCAATATTAGTTAAATCAAGACCTTCAGCTGAAATGAGACCATCGAGGAAGACGCCTCCTCCAATTTTTTTTGATAGTTTGAGACCTTCAGCTGAAATGAGGCTGTTAAGATAAAGACTCCATTTAATTTCGTCTGGCAGACTGAGGCTTTCAGCTGAAATGAGGCCGTTGAGAGAGAGATCCCCTCCGATTTTTTTTGGCAGATTGAGACCTTCAGCTGAAATGAGGCCGTTGAGGAAAAGATTTCCTCCAATTTCTTTTGGCAGATTGAGACCTTCAGCTGAAATGAGGCCGTTGAGAGAGAGATCATCCTTCATATATTTAACACTTTTAGGAAAATTCGGCTCTGTCATGGAATCCAAATACAAACTAGTATTACAAATGAGTGAATCGTCATTGTTGAATTCAAAATTTTTCTCTACCCAATCTTCATCGCCAAGATCGTATTTTCTTGCCCAAGCAACGATTTGTTGTAAAAGATCGTGACGTTTTTTTTCTTTTGCTTTTTTCATCTCTCCCTTGATCATGATTCCTCTCCATATTACTGGTTGAAATGTTTGGATTTTATTTTATTTTGATTTGATTATGCCTCTAAATGATAAAAATATCAGAAGAATTAGCCAAGGAAGCGAAATTTGGTTTTTTATTTTAGAAGTGATAATTAGATATGACCTATCGCCTATTAGGGTATTTGTCAATATCTATGCGTTGCTGGAAACACTAAAAGCTTCCTTTGTTTACTTTTACTTCATATTATTTTCAAAATAATAGTTTTTGAGCGTGTGCAACTACTATTAACTATTAAATTCACATTGAAAGCATGTTATTGCATTTTCTGTTGTGATTTTACTTATTTTAGTAAAGGATATCCCTCGCAAATTTGCTATGAATTCCACAATATATTTTATATAAGATGGTTCGTTACGTTCGCCCCTGACCGGAACTGGTGCAAGCCAAGGACAATCGGTTTCAAGCAAAAGTTGATTTAGAGGCATTTTTTTGACTATATTGGATAAAATATCTTGTTCAGGAACTGATTTACGAGGTTTAAATGTGACAATGCCTCCGATACCTAAGTAACAGTTTAGATCTAAAAAAGATTGAGCTTGTTGCCAAGTATCAGAAAAACCATGAATCACGATTTGCAAAGATGGATATTTGTCTCGTATATATTTTATGGCTTGAATAATATCTTGGCCAGCATCGCGCGAATGAACAATTAAAGCTTTATTATAACGAGCGGAAAGATCGGCTTGCTCTAAAAATATATTTAGTTGGTCAGTTTTGGCTTTATCAATATTTAAATCAGGATTTTTCGAAAAGTAGTGATAATCCAAACCGCACTCCCCTACTGCAAGAACACGTTGTGATGATTGGATAAGATTTTCAAGTTTTTTAATGTTGTAAGGTTCGTCTAACGCGCCTTTTTCATTTTCATCTTCATAATCACTTGTAACGTGTTCAGGGTGGTATCCCACAGCGCACCAAGTATCTTCATGAAGTTCAGCGTAATTAACCGCTTCACGACTGGTGTTTATTGCTGTACCGATCGTGATATTTTTAATATTAAAATCAGCCATACGGGCATGAACGGCTAATCTATCCTCATCAAATCTGGCAAAGTGGAGGTGAGAGTGGGTATCGATTAACATAAATAAAAATATCAATAACCAATTATCAATTTTGATATTTGAATTCGTAAAGAATAATTTAAGCTTTTCTTGATGAATTTTGATTTAGAGTAGTATCCAAAGTAATCCCAAAAAGAATTTATAAATTAATTGAGCAATAACAGAGGAATTGATATATGAGGATACAGATGGAATGATGTTGAAAGTTTTAATGAGCCAAATAATTCCACCTGTAATCACAATTCCTTCTATAAAACCCACGACAGCTCCGATTATGTGATTGGCAGAACGCATGAATGGAATACGCGCCAAAAAGTCGTAAGTTTTGTCTAAAGCTCCAAATATCCAGCCCATAAGACGATCCACAATAACAAAGATAATTATGAACATGAACATTTTGGCCCAACTTTCGGGAAGTAACCAGCTTAATAATGGAAAAGCGACAATATACCAAGAGCGCGCGGCTAAAAAGCCAAGAATCGCTCCGATTATGCGCCCTAGAGAAACGATAAAACCATCTTTTAAGCCTAAGCCAACAAAAGCTAATAAAATTAATAAAAGAACTATATTAAAGAGAGTCATATATTATTTAAATGATAAATTATAAATAATTACTGTTGAAAAATGTTATTTTATTTTGAAGTTATGAAGAATAAAAATATATTTTAGATTATATCATGAGATTGATGCCTTAATAAAACACAAAAATGCAATTCAAAATTATCCTATTGGCATTGGAGGATTTTTGCAATATTTTATTATAAAAGTTTTTTGCAAAGAAAAATTCTGTAAAGATGAGAGATTTTTTGTTATTAAATTATTCTTCTAATTTGGGAAACAGAATTTTTGGTTCTGGCAAGTTAGAGCCTGGTTTTAGCCCTCCCCATGTTTTGAGTTGAGCAAAGTTATGCTGGCTTAGTTCGGATTTAGGGTCTTGACCGAGTTGTTGAATTATATCTAAAGCAATATTAGGCATAATGGGTTGGATCATCCAAGCAACGTTACGAAGAAATTCTAAAAGTGTGTAGAGAACAATTGCTGTTTTTTCAGGATTATTTTTTATCAATTTAAAAGGTTGAGTTTCTTCGATTAAGCGATTAGCGATGATTAGAGATGCATTTTCGTTGTTCCAAACTGCTTCAAGAACAAGATCTATGCGAGCGCTATTATAATATTTTTCAACTTGTTGCCAAAGAGTTTCTACCGCTTCTTTACCTCCCCAACTGACATCGGTTAATGTTAAACGTTTAATATCTATAGATGGAATTTTTCCTTCAAAATATTTACGGGACATATTTATCGCGCGATTTAAGAGATTGCCAAGTGTGTTGGCAAGATCGGATTTGTAACGTTCGGCGATACGAGCGCGGTTAAAATCACCATCGTTACCGAAACCTATTTCACGAAAAAAGAAGTAACGGATTATATCGAAAGGATAATCAACGGCGAGTTCAAGTGGATCAATAACGTTACCAATAGATTTACTCATTTTTTGACCATCGATAGTAAAGAAGCCGTGAGCAAAGATTTGTTTGGGCAATTTTGGCGAACCATCCTCATTTTGTAAAAGCGGATCGCTTTTAGAAGCGCTCATTAACATTGCCGGCCATAAAGCGCAATGAAATTTGATAATATCTTTGCCAACTAAATGCAAATCAGCAGGCCACCATTTTTTAAATAGTTCATCATCTGTTCCGTAACCGACGGCTGATAGGTAGTTGATTAACGCATCAAACCACACATATATGCGCTGTGTATTGTCTCCGGGGACAGGAATTCCGCAAGAAACTTTTTTAGCTTCGCGGGAAATGGAAAAATCCGCAAAACTATTTTTTACGTAACTGCGAACCTCGTTAAGACGTTTAACGGGCTGAATGAAATCTTGCTGTTTGTGAAATAATTGTAAAATTTCATCTTTATAAGTCGATGCTTTAAAAAAATAGTTTTCTTCCTGAACGAGGTCTAAATTTTTATTGGGGTGAAGTGGACACTTGCCATCTTCGTTAAGCTCGGAATCGGTTTTAAAATCTTCACAACCTGCGCAATAATAACGCTCGTAGGCATCTTTATATATGTCTCCAGATTTTTCCACTGCTTTCCAAAAACGTTCTACGGCTTTATGATGACGCTCTTCGCTGGTACGTATAAAATCATCAAAAGAAATTCCTAAATTTTTCCATGTATTCTCCCAAATCATGGCCATTTCATCCAAATATACATTTAATTCTTTTCCGGATTTAGTGGCAGATTCCATGCTTTTTTGACTGTTTTCATCGGTTCCTGTTAAAAAAAAAGTTTTATCCCCTTTTAATCGATGCGCTCGTGCCAAAATATCGGCTGCTACGGTGGTATATGTTGAGCCAATATGAGGTTTGTCGTTTATATAATAAATCGGTGTAGTTACGTAGTATTTTTGTGACATAAAATCATATATTTAAAATTTTTTATTTTTATATTTTATAATTTATTTGTGACATTTGTTTTAGTTAAGTTTATGTTTGAAATTGTTGGGTGTCAAGCGATTGACGTTTTTATATTTTAAACATTAAACAGTTGAACTATTTACAGCTTATTAATGGTTTTATGCCTGATATAAATCAATGTCAAATATTAGTAAAAGTTTTTTTATTTTTGCGCATTAAGGGTATAGGAGGCAAAATTGACACCCATCATTGTAAAATTCATGGTTCCACTGATGGTAATGCTATCATCATTTGTAACTGCCCTGCCTTTAAATGTGCAATAGATAGTTGCTCCACTATCCTTCATGGTTACGGAAAAAGTTACGGAATTTCCCGCGTATTCGACATCACCAGTAAAGCCGTTAACATTTGCCACGCCTTTACCACCTTCATTAAGTTGTAGTGTTACAGGCAAACTGTCCGGAGCTTCTATATCTTCTTCGATATGTTGAAGAACAGCGGTGCCATTGTAGGTGCCGATCATGTTTTGTGTAGTGTTCGAATTTGAGGCCATGTTGGATTGATTATCAATATTAGGCGTAGTAGTATTATCGTTTTGATTGGTTTCATTTTGATTTACTTCACTCGAATTAAAGTTTTCTTCCTTAATCTCTTTATTATCAACTGGTTTTTCTATTTGTTGGATTTGCACGACTTCGTTTGACAAATAATCCAATACTTCGGTGTTAGACATTTGTGTTTGTTGTTTGTTAAGACTCTTTAGCCACTCTTCGACTTCGGTTTTTTCCATTTCAGCCACACTTAAAGTTTTGGGATATTGAGTTTTACGTATAACTTGAAAAGGTCTATGTGATTCAAAATTAGTGAGATCTATGCCAATTACTTTACCCTCTTGTGCTGTCTGTCTGAATTTTTCTAATCCAATCATCACGGCGTCTATTTTACCGTATGCGGAACCAAGATTTTCAGGAATGTTAGTTATACTTAAAACACTGGCAATGGGTTCGGTAACGGTTCTAACATCTTTAACTAGTGAAGTTACTTTATTTTTATCACCAAGCGCGATTTGCGCCCCATCCTCGGTAATTTCAAGAGCCAGGTCAGCGCCAGCTACAACCACACTTACTTGAGTTAATGTGCTAGCCGCGGCAAATCCGGCAGTTCCACCGGTTAAAACCACTCCGCCCACAAATCCGGCTACTTTACAGCCATCTTTGACCACAATAGCTGTGTTTTCTAAATTTTCAAATGCCTTACCTTCTTCGGTAAAAATTTCGGAGCTTATTTCGGCTTGAGCTTGATTCAAAATAGCTTGAGCTCGTTTGGCATCCACACCCAAATGATTAGCCAATGTGGCTATACCTTTTAACTTGGGCGCTTTATCATAAATATCTGTAATTTCTTTAGCGGAGTATGCGTGAGCGGTTTTAATCAATGTAAAATTAAAGGCTACTTTTTTTGCTGTTTCACTTGCCATAGCGTTAAGCGCTTGTGATTGTTGCTCTAATTTACTCCAATCGTTGATTATTTTCGTCATTTCTGTGTTCCAAGATTCATAATTTTCATAGTTTTTTGCATTGGTTAAAACGTTGTCAGTTTCTAAGCGGAGAACAATATATTTTTTGGAAATATCAACAGTTTGCAGAAGTGTTGTTTCTTCTTGTATGAAATTTTGCTTTTGTAAATTATAATAATAAAAACTGCCTAGAAATATTATAAGTAAAACGGTCATTATAGTGATGATTAAGGGTTTCTTCATAGCGCTATCTATCGTTTTTTTAAGTGAATAAATTTAATTTATTCTAACAAGACATTAATATTTTTGTCTATTATAAAAATTAACCCTTATATAAGGATTAATTTTTAATTTGATGTTACTTGTTATAATTTCTCATTCTCCGATTAACATCACTGTGTTAAACCATGCGTTTGCTGATTCTTCGAAAGTTTTTTCATCGAGAATACCTTCCCGATTTGTATGTTGATTTGGGTTTGGGTGACGTGGCATATGTCTGCCGGGCGCCATTGTGTACGCGGTTTTCTTTCCGTCCGCGCCAGGGCCAAATACCATAAATAATTTGGTGGTGTTACGTTTTGGTGTATCTACGATAGGAACCAATACTGTACCGCGAACAAGCTGAAATTGTATTTTACAATCTGGATTTTCTGATTTGAATTTTTCTATGAACGCCTTCTTTGCGGTTTCGTCTCCAGATTTGTTAAGATCTTTTACTTCAGCGCGAACAGATTCAGCAGTGCTTAAGTCGCTGTCACTCAAAATACCTTTTGCTTTTAGCTCATTCATGCTAGCGATACCTTCTTCGCCCATATGCCTTCCCATATCAATAGCAAAATCGGACACTCCTGGAGCGCTAGCAATTTCGGGCGGTAATTTTTGTGCGACATCTTTAAATAGAGCTTCAAGCGACGGATAATCAAATTTACTACCAGCATCTTTGCCCTTGATATGTAATTGATCAATGTGGCCGGCTGCGGCTGCGGTAACAGTCATCTCATTTCCTTCAGAATCACGAAAAGTGAAAAAAGGAGTATTAGCATCAAGATTTTCAACAACTGAACCGTCAGCTTTTGTGACTTCTACCTTTAATGCAGGTTTCCAAGGTTTTGAGTCGTCTATTTCTGTTACCTTTACATTTTGGAACCCTAAAAATTCTGGGTTAAAATCAAGTGTATATATTGACTCTTTGATTTCGCGAGATTCGTTACCATGGATTGGTGTTTCGATTGACATAGTGTTTTTGATTAGTTAATAATTCAGTTTTCTTATTATCGCTTACTAGGAAAAAAAATCAAATTTTATTTATTTTGTTGAAAATAAAGCATTGATAATATTGTTTATTCAACATTATACTCGTTATATTTTTTTGGCGCTACTATAATCACACTCTCCCCTTTTACACTAGAATCTTTTATATCCATTAAGACTTTTTCAATAATTCCGCGGTAGATGGTTTCATAAATTTTGGTCATTTCACGGCAAACGCAAATTAAGCGTCCTGTATTATCTGTTTTACGTTCTGCATCAACTAAAGATTCCAAAGTTTTAATGAGGCGATGTGTGGATTCAAAGAAAATAGACGCTTCTTCGCGTTCCATAATATTTTTAAAAAAAGTTTGCCGACCTTTTTTAGCAGGAGCAAAGCCAAGATATGTGAATTGTTCCATGGGGAATCCGCATACCGAGATGGCGGATGTTAAAGCAGAAGGGCCGGGAATGGGGCTAACAATAATGCCAGCTTTATGAGCCTCAGCGACTAATCTGCCTCCGGGGTCATTTACACCGGGGGTGCCGGCATCGGAAACATAAGCTATGTTTTGGTTTTTTTGCAGTTTGTGAACGAAAGCGCGAATTTTGGATATGTCCGAGTGTTGATGCAGAGATTGGAGAGGTTTTTTAATGTTGTAGTGATCTAATAGTTTTTTGGTAACACGAGTGTCCTCGCAAAGAATTAAAGTTGCGTTATTTAAAGAATCTATGGCTCGTTTGGAAATATCATCCAAGTTACCAATCGGCGTCGCTATAATAGTTAGCATAGATATTGCTAAAATTTATTAATACTAAAGTTTATCAAAATAAAACAAAAGCTATTTTTGATAAGTTTATTTATTGATTACTTTACAGGTTGTGGAGGATTTTTGGTAGAGATGGTACAATATAACCATTAACTACTAACTGTTTTTAAGTTAATGATAGATTTAAAAAAAATAATGAAAAGAAGTTTGTTTGCTGGGGTTTAATTATGACGTCACGATTTAATTGTAATAGTTCAATGGTAATTATACTGATTACTTTGTTTGTGATATTTGGAGGTATGGGATGTAATCAAAAAATTGATGATTTAAATAAAGCTGATGTTGTGAAAAAATATTCAGGTATTCCTCTCCTTAACATTGAATTTCCGGGGTTATCGGCTGAAATTTATAGTGAGACCGTTAGAATACAAGGCGAAACTGATCAAGAAAAAGTTTTTATTATGGGCGCAGAATACGATGTAATGAATGGAAAATTTGATGTTGCATTATCTTTAGACTTGGGTGAACATTTAGTGCCAGTTTGGGTTGGTAATGGATTAACTACAACAACAATTTCTTTACAAATAACAAGAAAAAGCTATGAAGAATAAATATTATTATTTACTTTTGATACCCATGATCACTTTTGTTGCGGTTGTAAGTGTCGGTTTTTGGCAAGCTAAAAAAAATACTAAAATCGCGAATGAAAGTTTGTATGATCAAAATGGTGAACAACCCTATATTCATCCCATAACCGAACCGGACCCGAATTCTCGTGAATTTAAAATAGCAACTTTAAAAGAAGCGGTAAAAAAATTTCGTAATGCTAAGACTTTTCGTGCCACGATAACTGAAGATGTTGCTGAAGGTAAAATGCAGGGTGAATTATCGTATATGGCGCCGTTACGCCTGCAGGCTGAGTTATCGATTGATAAAAAAACAGCTTTTGAAATGATTGTGGTTGGAGAAACGGCTTATGCAAAAAAGCCCGATTCTGAATGGAAGATGACTAATGATGAGGCAATAAAACAATTTGGTCGTAATTTTTTTGAAGCATTGTTGAGCAAAGATGAAACATTAACATCTTTTGGAATTGAGGATGAATCAGCGATAGAAATTAAAGAGAATTTGAAGGAAGATTGTACGGAATATAAAGCAGAATATTATATTGAAGAAGCTGTTTTTAATATAGCTATTTGTGTTGATAAAACCGGAGTAATTAAATTTATTAAAAAGCAACATCCAGAAGGAGAGAGCTTGATTTACTATCGTGATTATAATACTTTTTTTACCATTGAACGTCCGGTTTTGCCGATTTTGGATAGAACTCCGGAATTTGTGCCAGTTGAGTAAATTATAAAAAACAATCTTTTATCTAAATTTAGCGAGTTTTGTTTTATGTTATAAGTTTAGGATTTTGGTGATTACGAAAACGAAGAGTTTTAAGCATAAAAAAGATGATTAGAATTGCGGAGAAAATTTGAAGTAAGGTTAAATTTAGTTTGGTAGCGAGAATTAGAGTTAATAAAGTTAAAGACAAGAAAGCTAATGGCAATAACCAAAGTGGAGGTATGGTTGATTTTTTCCATGGTTGAAGGACTAAAATACCGACAATGGTTGCGATGAAGCTGGTTATAAACCATCCAAGAAAAGCGGAAAAAGGAACGCCTAGGATTGCGCCTTGCACTGGCCAAGTTGTAATTATCATGGCTTTTGCCAAAGGTTCTATTATGAACGCGATGATCATGGTAATAAGAGCAGAATCAAAGGCCCAGCTGAATAATAATTTGAAATCGGTGTTAATTGCGGTTGGTTTTTTTAACATCAGAGTTCCGGTAATTATTGAGCTCCAAAAAATAGGTATTGGCCAAGCAACGCCAAGTATTTTCCAGCCTAAAATGCTGTGATAAAAGGCCATGCCAAAAGGCCATCCGCGTTTACTATTAAGTATTAAAGCCAATGTTACGGTAAGTGTAATTGCTGAAACTGTAATTAATGCTTTTAAATAACCAAAAGATCTACCAAGCATGATGATGTTGAAGATAAGCGCTAAACTGCAACCGATGCCCAATCCCCAAAGACTTGTTACATTGAAATTGTTATTAAAAATACCAATAGCGCCCCAAATGATAAGACCTATCAATATAAAGAATATAAAGGTTAAAAAGCGAGCTTTTTTGAATTTTGGCATATTTTATACACAGTAACGTTAAACAATGAGAATAGTACTGTATGGTTAAGCACTTGTCATGTGTTTTGAAATATGGTATTAATATTAGCACTCGCTTTACTAGAGTGCTAAAAATATGTTACCCCAAAATTTTACTACAAAAAGCCAAGAAGCTTTGGCTTTAGCCCATCAATTGGCCCTAAAACACGGACAACAAGATTTGAAACCCGTGCATTTGATTTTGGCTTTATTGGAGCAGGAAGGCAGTGTTGTCCCATCAATATTTAAAAAATTGCAAGTTGATATTGCGTATTTGGTTAAAGAATTCTATTCATTACTTCAAAAAGTATCTAAAATTTCTTCTTCTGTACACGAACCATCGGATCAAATATTTTTTGGACAAGATTTTGCCCAAGTTTTGATACAAGCTGAAAAAGCTGCTGGATATTTTAAAGACGAATATATCTCTACCGAACATTTACTTTTGGCTTTAGTGGATTATCCGTCTGAAGTATCTGCGATTTTGAATCATAATGGAATTACCACGGATACGATTTTGAGGGCGTTGAAAGATGTTCGAGGTAGCGCCATGGTGGATTCTCCGGAACCGGAAAGTAAATATAAGGCTTTAGAAAAATATTCGCGCAATTTGACAGAGCTAGCAAGACAAGAAAAATTAGATCCTGTTATCGGCAGAGATGAAGAAATTAGACGCGTAATGCAAGTTTTATCACGTAGAACCAAGAATAATCCGGTTTTGATTGGAGAAGCTGGTGTTGGCAAAACAGCAATTGTAGAAGGTTTGGCGCAGAGGATTGTTTCAGGCGATGTGCCGGAATCTTTAAAAGAAAAAGAATTGGTTTCTTTGGATATTGGATCTTTAGTGGCCGGAACTAAATTTAGAGGAGAATTTGAAGAGAGATTAAAAGCTTTAATCAAAGAAGTTCAAGATAGTTCGGGCAAAGTTATTTTGTTTATTGATGAATTGCATACATTGGTTGGAGCCGGAGCCACTGGTGAGGGTGGATCTTTAGACGCTTCCAATTTACTTAAACCGGCTTTGGCGCGTGGCGAGCTTAGAGCTATTGGCGCAACCACAATTAAGGAATATCGCAAATATATTGAAAAAGATGCGGCTTTGGAACGTAGATTTCAACCTATTATGGTTGAAGAACCTTCTGAAGAAGATGCGATTACAATTTTGCGTGGCATTAAAGATAAATACGAGCTACATCATGGAGTTCGGATTACGGATAATGCTTTGATTTCAGCGATAAAATTATCAACACGCTATATTTCAGATCGATTTTTACCGGATAAGGCCGTGGATTTGATAGATGAAGCAGCTTCGGCTTTGTGTATGCAAATTGGATCCATGCCTGAAGATTTGGATCGATTGAAACGAGAAATGATAACTTTGGAAATAGAAAAGCGTTCTTTGGTTAAAGAAGATGATAAAGATTCCAAAAACAGATTAAAAGAATTGGAAAAGCATTTGGCTGAATTGCGTGAAAAATCTGATGAATTAGAATTAGCATGGAAGGCGGAAAAAGATAATTTGATTAAAATACAGGATATAAAGAAAGAAATTGAAAGTTTAAAAAGCAAGGCAGATATCGCAGAGCGTTCTGGTGATTTGGATAAAGCTTCGGAAATTAGGTATGGAGCAATACCAGATAAAGAAAAGGAATTAAAGAAATTGGAAACAAGATTAAAGAAAATGCAGGGTAAGCGCGGTTTATTACGTGATGCGGTTACCGAGGAGGATATCGCAACTGTCGTTAATCGTTGGACGCATATTCCTGTTTCGCGCATGTTGGAAACCGAAGCGGATAAATTGGCAAAATTGGAAAATGAATTGCATAAACGTGTTATTGGACAAGATGAGGCTGTTACGGCCGTGGCTAATGCGATTAGGCGTTCAAGAGCAGGATTGGCAGAGCCTAAACGCCCAATTGGATCTTTTTTGTTTTTGGGGCCGACAGGAGTTGGAAAAACCGAATTAGCTAAAGCCTTGGCTGAAGCCATGTTTGATAATGAACAAGCTATTGTGCGTTTGGATATGAGTGAATATAGCGAAAAACACGCCATAGCGCGTATGATAGGTGCTCCTCCGGGATATGTTGGCTATGATGAGGGCGGACAATTGACTGATAAAATTCGTCGTCAACCTTATTCGATTATTTTGCTTGATGAAATAGAAAAAGCGCATCCAGAAGTATTTAATACATTGTTACAAGTTTTGGATGATGGACGAATGACAGATGGCAAAGGCAGAACTGTTAGTTTTAAAAATACGATTATTATAATGACTTCCAATTTAGGATCGGATGTGATTTTGCATGATGGCGCGCATGGAGGTGTAATTGGTTTTAGTGACATGGGAAACTCTGATGATGTGGCTAACCAAGAAACTCGAGCACGGATTATGGATTTATTGCGTGAATCGTTTCGACCAGAGTTTATTAATCGTATTGACGCCACAATAGTGTTCAATTCTTTATCCAAAGATGATTTGAAGCAAATTGTTGAATTACAATTGAAAGAGCTTGCTAAACGACTTCAGGAACGTAAAATAGAAATTGAGTTTACGGATAAAGCCAAAGAATTTATAGCCGAAAAGGGTTATGATCCGGTTTACGGCGCGCGTCCATTAAAGCGAGCGATTCAAGATCTAATTTTGGACGAATTATCACTCATGATAATCGAAGGAAAATTGCAAGAAAAATCTAAGGTGAATATCGATGTTAAAGCGGGAAAATTAAAAATTATTCCATTGCGCTCTATGGATTTTAAAGAAAAGATTGATTAATAATTTACAAACTTAGTAATTTTTATGAAATATTTAATATTTATAAAAAAACTTGAGCGTTGGTAATAAAAAAATCAGCCTTAGATGCAGGGCTGATTTTTTTAAGGTTATTTATTTTGAGACTATTTAATTTTTTTATATTCTTTTTCAATTTCTTGCCATTTATCCATCAAATATTCGCGAACTTGAGGAATTTCTGTGGAAGCTATGTCTTTTGTTTTGGCGTAATAAGCCATTACTTTTTTGACAGCAATTTCATAGTTGGCTTTGGTGAGTTTTTTTTGTTTTTTGAGTTCGGCAACTAATTTTTTTTGCATTTCCAAAGCTTTCTTTTCGACATTATGAAGCATTTTTTTACCTTTTGGCGTATTGAGATAATAGGCTGTACCAATAGCTAAAGCGGCTCCGGCTATAATGCCGGTGGCCAATAAACCCTTATTATAAGAACTGGATTTTTTTGGCGTAACCTTTTTTTTAGCAGGCGCCTTCTTTTTTGCAGGCATAATTAGTTATAAATAATTGAATTAAGATTATAACTGCATTATAACATAAAACATGTTAAGACCAAAGATTAAAATTCATTTTTAAGTTTGTTAGGAGTAAAAACTAAAGTTTATTAAAAAATTTTTAAGTTATTCTTGATGGATTTTTATCTGTTAGAGGTTAGTAGTTTTTTGACACGTTGTTTACTATCTTCTACTCCGGGTTGGTTAAAAGGATTGATATGTAGCATGAGACCCATCATAGCAACAGCAATTTCATAAAAAACAAAAAGTTGGCCAAGTGAAATTTCATCTATTTTTTTGATACTAAGAATGCCAACAGGTTTGTTTTGAGCCATTAAAGCTTCTGATGTGCCGATTAAAGCGGATTGAATTAAATTTTGAAAAGATTGATTTTTAGCATAGCTCAAATTAGCCATTCTTGTGATAGCAACAGGGACGCGAGGTTTTGCTTGGAAAGATTCCACTTGTAAAAAAGTATAAACTTTGTCATTTGGACCATCTTGAAAAAGTTGTAGTTGACTATGCTGATCTGTGGGGCCTATGGCCATGATTGGTGTGGGGCCAGCGACCGGAGTTTTGCCTAAAGACTCCGCCCAGATTTGTTGATACCAAGCGGTAAAACGCTTTAAGGCCGAAGCGTAACAAAAAAGAACATGAATTCCACGTTTTTTGTAGTAATGCGCAGTGTGATAAGCTGCAAATTGATTGATTATATGTGACGCTCCTCCGTATTGTTGCCAATCATTACGTAAAGCTATCGCGCCTGATAATATTTTAAAAATATTAATTCCAGCTAAACCAGCAGGAAAAAGACCAATAGCCGTAAGAGTGGAAAAACGTCCACCGATATTTTGCGGAATAGATAAAATTGCATAATCATTTTCACGTGCAAAATCAAGCAGAGCGCCTTTTTCAGGGTCTGTAATGCAAATTATTGATTTTGAAGCTTTTTTAACCCCTACGGCTTTTTCTAAACGTTCTTTGGCCAAGAAAAAGACGCTCATTGTTTCTAAAGTTTCACCGGATTTACTGATAACATTGATAGCTGTATGCTTCCAATCTAATTGACTAAAAACAGCTTCAATCTCATCTGGGTCAGTTGTATCACCAGCAAAATGGATTTTGGTTTTGGCGCCAGAGACACGTAATGCTTCTATTATGGCACGACAACCTAAACTAGATCCGCCGATGCCCAAGACAAGTAAATGTTTAAATTTGGAAAAATATTGTATTTGTGTTTTAACAGTTTGCCAATATTTTTTATCATCTAGAATTTTGAGCCAGCCTTGCTCGCCGGATGCAAAAATATCCAAAAGTTCTTGACGCGCGTTCATAATCTGCAGTGGAGTGATGCGATCTTCTGAAGCAAGATCGGCGCGCATGTTTTTGTCAAAATAGTTTATTGATAGATTCATACTTAAATTATTACGTTGTTATGGCGCAATACTAATAACTGGACTATAAATTGAGCAATTTTCACCTTGTTTAATGCAAACGCGAAAATAATATTCACGATCCGGGTTGAGATCTGTCCAAGTAAAAGAGTAAGAGTTTTCGTTTTCTAGAATATAAGAAAATTTAGTGGGATATGACAAATTAGAATTTGTCCCAAGCATGATAATGTAACCTTCTGGCGCGGAAAGTTCATGCGTATCCCAAGTCATAATAATCTCTCCATTTTCATTTCCGGGACGAACTGCTATATCGATATCGCCTTTGATTTTTTTCTTGCCATTATTTGAAATTTCTGGCTCTTGTTTAAATTCTTCATTTTCTAGAATGTTAGTTGTGCTTGTGGTGGGTGATTTTAACGCATCCAAAGCTGTTGATGTTGTTAGATTCGTATTCTTCTCTGTCTCTAACTCTGTAGTTGTAGAAAGTGTCGAATTATCAATTTCTGGTTTTTTTACTTTTCCGCAATCTCCCTTGTACATTGCCCAAATTTCACATTCTAAACCACTTGGTAAAATACAATATCCTTCGGTAGCGCCACTCATGGTTTTTTTCATATAAAACTGACCTTCTTGACTAAGGCAGTAAATCGTGGCCGGATTGGAAAAAGCTGTGTCTTCAGCCATTTGTTGATCGCCATAATCAATTGAATCGCTACGTTCCTCTGTAACGATGGTTTCAGATTCTGTAAATTGGGTATCTTTATTAAAAGAGTTACATCCTAACCCAAAAAAGAAAAGTGTTGCTGTAAATGTTACTAATATTGCGATTTGTGTTTTTTGCATACGGTTATTTTAGCACATTCAATAAAAACTAAAATATAACGCTTTTTTGTATGGTTATAATTACTGGTTGGCAATTGATGTTTGATGATAATTTATTAATTTTCTTTTATAACCATACTGATTGGACAGTGATCTGATCCTTGAACATTCGGATGAATTTTAGCTTCTTTGATATGAGGTACAAGTTTTTTATCCACAAAAAAATAATCTATGCGCCAACCAACATTTCGCGCGCGTGCGCCGGTTTTCATATCCCAATAAGTATATTGATTGGGTTTATTGTTAAAATGGCGAAATATATCAATATAATCAGAGGCAATAACTTTATCGATCCAAGTGCGTTCTTCGGGTAAAAAACCCGTGTTTTTTTCATTGGCTTTGGGACGAGCAAGATCGATTTCTTTATGTGCTGTGTTTACATCGCCACAAAAAATGATTTTTTTACCTTTTTTCTTGTATGATAAGATCATTTTTAAGAACTCATCATAAAATTTTAATTTATATTCTAAACGATGCGGACCCATCCCACCGTTGGGAAAATAAACATTAAATAAAATAAAACTCTTGTATTCTGCTCCAATAATCCTCCCCTCTTTGTTTAATATGGGATAATCAAATTCGGAGATGTATTTTTTAGGTTTGATTTTGCTAAAAATAACAACTCCGCTGTAACCCTTTTTTTCGGTGGAACAATGCCAATATGCTGTCCAATTTTTTGGATGCTCAATATGAGAAGGAAGTTGCTCTGGTGAGGTAATTTTTGTTTCTTGCAGACAAATAATATCGGCGTCGGATTTATTCATCCAAGCTTCAAAATCTTTTTTTAAAATAGCTCTAAGACCATTAACATTCCAAGAGACGATTTTGATTGAATTGTTGATCGTGGACATGTGTTTACTATATCAAACTCGTTATATTTGAGCTACTTTTAATAACCTATAGGAAGGATGATTGATAATTATAAAAACCGCAAAAAGCGGTTAAAATTGATTTATGAGATTGTTATTTACAGCAAATATTTTGCTCAACACGATCAGAGATGACACCCACGTAGGCCTCTTGATATTTGCAAGCTCCTCCTTCGGACGCGACAACTACGCGACCGCCAATATCAACGCATTCATTAGCGGTTCTGTCCACGATTGGAACATCCATAAGGGAAACATTTGTTACATTCCAATTCTCCATGTCTACTTTGGCTATCATGCGTGCGATTTTGCCTGATTCTTCAGAGCTTATGATTTTATAATTTGCTGTAACCGAAAAACATCCTTCGCAATCTTTGGGAGATAAATCGGCGATATAAATTTGACTTCCTTGATTTTGTTTATAATGATCGGATGATGAAATATAAGAAATTACACCTTCGCCGGCTAGAGTTTCATCTGCTGTGGCGAATTTTTGTTTTGAATCATTTGTATTAAGTTCCTCACACTCCTCTTCCCAAACTCTAACGCATGATTCTTTGGCAGGACAATATTGATATCCAGCGCCAATTAAACAACCGTGACTATCACGATCGCCTCCAATAACAGCAGGAGGCTCTTCGAGCGGTTCTTGTTCAGTTATTGTCTCGGGTTCGGCATCAAGCGGATTTGTTTCGACTGTTGGATCTTCGATTATTTTATATTCAATACAACCGCCGGCCAAAGTGATTAAAGCAAGCGATAAAATCAAAAAATAAAACGGTTTTTTCATATAAAAAGATTAATTTTTAATGTTTACCTCCATATAATAACCTTGTTGCAAATAATAGACAATTTTTTTGATTGTGATTAGATTGCTTTTTCTTTTTTAAGCAGGCGCAATTTTTCTTCAGTGCCTCTGTTAAAGCCTCCTATTGATTGATCTGAACGAATTACTCTATGGCAAGGTATTTGAGGGTTAAAATTTTTATTTAAGATATTGCCCACGGCGCGATAAGCTTTAGGTCTTCCAGCGCGTTTTGCCACTTCTTTATAGGAAAGCGCTTCTCCTTTTGGTATTTTTTTAACCACATTTAATACTTTTTCAGAAAAACTATTCATAATAAGCGCAGTATAGCAAATTTGATGTATTAGTGCACTATTTGGATAATATTAGTAAATTTTAATGCAATCTTGCGATATAAAAGTAATAAAATTAAAAATCTCATAAACGAGATTTTTGGCTCCACACCCTGAACGAAATCCGAACTTTTTTTCGCGAAAATCCGGACGC
>CAZLVV010000022.1:0-18820 GCA_964563385.1 uncultured Gammaproteobacteria bacterium | reverse complement strand
CAATTCTTAACCCAAGAATACTCCAAGGAGTGCCATATGTGGTGGACGCGTACAATCTTTTGACAGATTTCAAAATCTTTGCTATTTTTAGCTTCATAAACTCTTTGATTATGACAACAAAAAGAACATTTCAGCCCAACACTCGTAAACGCGCCAAGAAACACGGATTTCGTTCACGTATGGCCACAAAAAGCGGTCGCAAAATTTTAGCTTCACGTCGCGCCAAAGGTCGCGCGCGCATTGCGGTTGCTAAACAGGGCTAAAACAGGCAACAGCCTGTTTTTTGATGTAAACAACAAAAGCGATTCAATTATTGCGCGTTTAATATGAAGTTCATATAATTTAGATTTTTAGTTAAGTGAGCTATACTATATTTATGTTATCCCGCAATAACCGCCTCAAGAAAACCAAAGATTTCGCGCTTATGGCCACCAAGGGGCGATCAATTTATGGGATTTATTCAACGCTTCGTGTCCGCGCCGTTCATCCGTCCAAAGAGCATTCCAAACCCCTTGAAGAAGAGCCTAAAATAGGATTTATTATTTCTACTAAAACCTTCAAACGAGCTGTAAAACGTAATCGCGCCAAACGTAGATTTCGTGCTGCCGTTAAAGAGCTTATTCCTCAATTTCTCAAAGGTTATCAATACATTTTTATTCTTAAAGCTCAAACCTTGGATGCTCCGTATCAGTCCATGCGCAATGATGTCGGCCATATGTTAACCAAGATCGAAAAAACAATGTCGCGTCCCTTAAAACTTTCGCCACGAGCCAAAAAAGAATTAGGCAAGGGTAAAATTACTCACGGCGCGCGGTTTATTAAACCAAGACAAAAAAGTGTTTAAATCCTTGTGTCACGATTAATAAGATTTTAAACGATCATCATTTTAATTTATTATTTCATCATTTGTTTAAATGAATAAGCCTCCTCCCGGAATCATTAATTGGTTCATCTGGATACCGCGCAGAATCGTTCGTGGACTAATTGTTATTTATCAAAAAACAATCTCGCTGGATCACGGTCCTTTGGCACGTTTCGTCCCATATCCCACATGCAAATATCATCCAACTTGTTCGGAGTACGGCTATCAAGCCATTTCTCGATTCGGTGTAATTCGTGGAATCCCCATGACAATTTTGCGTATCCTACGTTGTAATCCTTGGGCCGAAGGAGGAGAGGATCCTGTGCCTGATAAAATATAAATTTAAAATAATAAACTTCAAATAATAAAAAGACCCCAATTTTATTGAGGCCTTATTTGTTATTAAGAGGCTTTTCGTTCCTCAGCATCTTCCACAACCGACTCGGTATAGGGTGGTAAGTTTTCATTCTCCGCGCTTTGTATCGTTCCTCGCGTTCGAATTTCCCATTCCGGAATTGCTTTAACTTCAAAACCAGGAGGATTTGCCACCGGATTCAAATTTTTTTCATGAACAGCATTTACTGGCAGTGTATCAGATGAAAGCGGAACAGTTCCTCTTGCCACAAGTTGATCGGGGTTTTTTGTAATTATGCCCGATTCCGCAAAGGTTTCTTCTTCGGAACTTGAGCGCAGGGTATCTAGTTCAATATTTTTCAAAGTATCCGGTTCAATGTTTTTAATCGTATCAGCAAGCGGAACAGTTCCTCTTGCCACAAGTTGATCGGGGTTTTTTGTAATTATGCCCGATTCCGCAAAGGTTTCTTCTTCGGAACTTGAGCGCAGGGTATCTAGTTCAATATTTTTCAAAGTATCCGGTTCAATGTTTTTAATCGTATCAGCAAAAGGTAAATCCAGTTCTTCAGAATTAAAATTTTCATCAAATTTCAAATTCGGATTATTTTCTAAATTATTAATCATATTAATAATCATATCACAATATTTCGCACATCAACAGGCAAATCCACAAGCTTTATCTTCGTAGATTGACCTTTAATAATATCCACTTCGCTTTGTGAACAATCGCAGAGCTCGGCTAAAAAACGGATTAACTCTTTATTCGCCCTTCCTTCAATCGCCGGCGCTGAAATTCGAATTTTTAAAGCCTTACCTTCCCAGCCGACAATCTCGGTTTTTTTTGCATTAGGGATTATTTTTACGGTTATATTCATACTCTACGAACAATACATCATTCGTAAATAAAAAGAAAAATTTACACAATCATTTTTTATTTTAACTTGATTGATAGAGATATTACAGAATATATGCGCATGAAATACAATTATAAAACGACTGTTTCCAGTCGTTTTATATTTTAGTTACGCAATAAATCGGTTGCTTGATTATTTTTGTCCCATTTTTTCAAAAGCTCTCAAAACTTCTAAAGGCAACGCAAATATTACCGTATTCGATTGATCCGAAGAAATATCATTTAGAGTTGAGAGAGTGCGCAGATGCAAAGCTCCTGATGAAGATGCCAATATGCCAGCCGCTTTTTGTAAATTATCCGCGGCCGCAAGTTCTCCTTCGGACTTGATGATAACCGCTCGTTTCTCGCGTTCTGCCTCGGCTTGTTTGGCAATGGTGCGCACCATATCATCAGGCAAACTAATATCTTTCAATTCCACACTGCCAACCTCAACTCCCCAAGAGGCCGTATGTTGAGCTATGATGTTTTTAATTCGCAAAGCAGTTTCTTCTCGGCTCGAAAGCAATTCATCCAAAGTCAGCTCTCCACAAACATTGCGCATTGTGGTTTGCGCCAATTGACTTACCGCATGCATAACATGCTCAACTTCCAAAAATGCTCGCGCCGGATCCGCGATACGATAATAAATCACCGCATTGATTTTACACGAGATATTATCGCGAGTAATGGTTTCTTGATAAGGGACATCGGTGGCTTTTACGCGGATATCCATTTTTATCATGGATTCGATTACGGGAAGAATTATTCTCCAACCCGGCTCCACAACGCCCACAAATTTGCCTAAACGTAGCTTGATACCACGTTCATATTGATTTACTTGCTTAATGGACACAAGTAATAGCACAAGTAACAAAAAAATCAAAAAAATAATCATAAGAAAAAAAGAAAAATATTAATTCGCGCACACGCTATCTCAAATGTATCAGAACCATGCATTGAGTCAATAACCCAACAAAAAAGCGCAAATTAACACTATTTGTTAACTTTCCTTAAAGTCTTGAAAAAATATCAAAGATATGATAAATATAAATTCGCCAGTAAGCTCACGAACATTAATAATTTTACCAAAACAAGGAGAATCAACGTTCCTTAAGCAGGCCGTCCCAAAAAATCAAATTGTTAAAAGGAGTTCCCAATGATTGTTACATGGCAAAACATCAATGATATCAGAATCACAATCCGAGATTGTCGTATATGCAACACTTGGGGTCGTATCGCTCCGGTTTTAAACAAACTTTATGAAGCTTGTGAAAAGTACAATAGAGATTCGCATAATGTTTTTATGTCCATCGAACAGGATGAAAACGCAAGCCATGAAATCAATTCCGCAAAATTTCATGAACAGATTGCCAATGCTCAACGTTTGATCAACAAGCTTCGTGGTATGGGAGTCCATTTTGTTGATTTACATTCATTCGATTTATTTAGCAGAGCATTCTGCCAAGCAATGACAATAGAGTTTGGCGAATAAAAAATAAAAATCATTCCCCGGATCTACAGTTTTAACTTCACAGCGCAATCGCGCTGTTTTTAATAAAAAATTTTATCAATAATTGATAAAAAATAACAATAATCGTTTCTTGTTAACGCATCACACTCTTGATAGCTTTTATTGTAAATTTACCACTAGCCTTTCATTTATTTACGTGTCTTGATTTTTTCATAATTCTAAGCTATCCTTGCAACGGAAAAGATAAAATAACGGTTGATAAATTACATCCGTGCCCTTAGCTCAGCTGGATAGAGCAACAGCCTTCTAAGCTGTAGGTCGTTGGTTCGAATCCAACAGGGCACGCCACTAAAAACTTCCTTTTGGGAAGTTTTTAAAATAAGCAATAAAAGAAAATCTATCACGCTATGCTGTCGTTTTTTTAGCTATCTTATTTTTATGCCACGCATTTTCACTTTTTATTATTTGAAGGATTGCCACGTTTCACTCCATGAAATGCTTGGTGCACTTCCTTTAATTGTTTATTTGTTACATGAGTATAAATCTGCGTCGTGGTAATTGAAGAATGCCCTAACATTACTTGCACGCTTCTAAGATCCGCGCCATTCATCAGCAAGTCTGTTGCAAAACTATGTCTTAAGCTATGAGGCGAAATATCCTTTGATATTCCTGTGGCCAAAGCATAGCGTTTTACCATTCTCTCTATTGAGCGGGGAGTTATCGGGCCAGCGTTCTCCTTACTTTCCACATTAGAAGCCCTATCATGCCTCACAAACATAAACGGCGATTCATCTTTGCGTAGTTCCAAATATTTTTTCAACCAATTTCTTGCAGATTGCGATAAAAAAACCACACGAGTTTTGTCGCCTTTGCCTCTAACCGTAAATTCATCTTTATTTAAATTGATTTGATCTCTCTGTAAATTGGCCAATTCTGAAACACGCATTCCGGTCGAAAAAAATAATTCTAAAATCGCCCTATCGCGCGCTTGCAGAATATCAGATTGGATCGTTCTGGTTGGCGCTTCTATCAATCTCTCAATGTCTTCCGTGTCCAAAAAGACCGGCTCCCTAGAGCCTTGTTTGGCCAATTCAATTTTCTCTGGCGCCAATGTCTTAATATTTTTTTTGGCCAAATATTTCAAAAAAGATCTAAGAGCGATTAAATGATAATTTTGTGTGCTTTTCTTTAAATTGCCTCGCGTTTTATCTTCTAAACGATTTAACCACAAACGAAAATTGGTTACCATGTCATCCGTTACATCCTCTGAATTCGGATCTCCAGCCCATTCAATAAAACGAGTTAAATAAAAGTCATAATTTGCAATTGTCATGGATGCTCGACCTTTTTCAACTTCCATATAAGTCAAAAAATTTCGTAAATGCCCCGATAACTTCATAGGATTTTATTATAGCTAATTAACCAGTAATAACCAAGAAGCAATAAAAACTTGCTTTCATTTAGATAATATCAATTTCTAATAGTACAACATTAGTATAGCGCAGTGTAAGTCAAAAATTCAGAAGGAACACAAAAATAGGTGGACGCGTACAAACGATTGACATAAAAACCTGAATTTGTTAATCTTTTGCTTATTGATAAAACCTACGCTTTTTGGGCTTTGGCTCAAAAACGCGCGAACATGGCCACTTTGACCTGCGCTCGATTGCAAACGATCGCGAGCACGTCACAGTCGCTAAAAAGCTATGCTAGATCCTAAACGCAAGCAAAATATTATTAATAAATACAAGGTACACGCCACGGACACGGGTTCCCCCCAAGTTCAAATCGCTATCCTTACCGAAGAGGTTAAAGAGCTAACCGGCCATCTCCGCACTCACAAAAAAGATTTTTCCTCGCGTCGCGGTTTAATCAAAAAAGTTGGCGAACGTCGTCGCCTCATGAAGTATCTCAAACGCGAAGATCCCAAATCTTACGATGAACTCATGAGCAAACTCAAAGTTTAAAATCACACAAACGCGAGCAATCGCGTTTTTTGTTCCATTGCCAGCAATCTCCGCTCCTTGTAAACTGGCAATTGATAAAAATTGCTCATTTTATTATTTGGTCAAAATAGCTCTTCTTAAAAAGATAAAATTATAGCAATAAGTTTTCCACCCTTCTTCAAATCTTCCTCTTTTATTTAAGAACGAGCCTCAAGACGCATACCATTTTTACTTCAAGCTTTTTTATAATCCTTTATCATGCATTGCGCGAATCGCGCTTTAGTTTATTTTTTATGATCAAACGTCCTTCTCAACGCGTTGCCGTATTAATCGACACGCAAAACATGTATCATTCAGCCAAGCATCTTTATGATGCTAAACTTAATTTTCCGGCTGTTGTTAATGCCGCGGTTCAGGATCGCCAGCTAATCCGTGCTATTGCTTATGTTGCCAAATCTCGCGCTGGCGATGAAATGGCTTTTTTTGAAGCTCTGGTCGAAGGCGGGATCGAGCTTCGTGTTAAAGATGTTATTGAGTTTTCAAGCGGTATCAAAAAAGCCGATTGGGATGTGGGTATGACCATCGACGCGGTTAAGCTGGCTGAAAAAGTTGATGTCTTAATACTCATGACAGGGGATGGAGATTTTGTTCCTTGCGTCGAATATCTCCAAGCTCGCGGAGTTATTGTTGAAGTTGTGGCTTTTGCTAAATCCTCAAGTAGCGAACTTAAGGGTGCTTGTGATATGTTCTTTGATATTGCCGAAGATGCTTCGCAATTTCTTCTTCAAGCTCCTGCTCGAAAATCTCCAACTCGTGCCATTCGAAAAACAGGGAAATGAAACCTGTTTTTTGATATTAATTCTCGCATAAACCTTCTCTTTAAAAAGAGATTACAAAATATAAAGCGTGGAAATTCAATTCAAATAGATCAGTATCATTTTTTGCCTTCATCCTTTATCTGATGCAAAGTTGTCTTCTTAGAAATAGAAAAGATTAAAGCTGATTCGTTAAGATTCATAAACAACTATCAGCCATTCCTTAATTTGTGCTATAATAAATGCAGTTATGCTTCGAGCTTATCTTGGAATTTTTTTACTGATTGTCTTTTCCATTACCAATGGTGTTAGCGCGTCAATGACCAGCGCAAACTTCCAGATAAATTTTGATTCCATTAACTCCGGTGGAACGGATTTTAGCTCTTCCTCCAATTATCAAATCAACGACACTTTGGGAGAGCAAGGAACAGGTTATTCCAATAGCGATAATTATTTGCTTCATGCCGGCTATCGTCAATCCGACGAAGAAATAGAACCTCCCACTTTGGAATTCATTTTAGGCGCTCAAGAAAATCAAACCCAAACCGCTTACACGGCACTCTCGCTTATAGGTAATACCGTCACTGTTACGGATACAACTTATTTTGTAACCGGTACTCGCATTGCTGTTATTGAAGACGCGGGCGGTCTTGATCTTAAAGTCATTGTTGGCAAGGTTATTGATGTTACAGGCCTTGTTCTCACCGTTGATAAATGGGATGGCATGACCGCTGAAATCAGCGTAACTCCAGCCGGTGGAAATGATTTTGTTTACCGCACCGAGGGGCATCTTATTTCTTTGGGCATTCTGGATTCTTTCGGATCCGCTTCCGTGGTACAAACCGAAGTCAGTACCAATGCTACCAATGGTTATACATTACAAATCCAATCCGACGGTCATCTCAAATCTTCACCCATAGCTCACATAAACGATGTGGCGGATGGCATGGTTACAGCCGGCGAAAACGAATACGGCGGTCGAGCTTATGGCCAATCAGCAACCAGCACTGGCAGTGACTTTCCCATAACCACAATGCTCCGAGACATTCAAAAAAGCACAACCACAGCTTCTGTCGAGAGAGTTAGCATGATCTATAAAGCCAGCATTGATGCCACGGTCCCAGCAGGCAATTACCAGCAAACCGTCAGCTATTTATTAACACCCAACTTTTAACAATTGTTCATAATTGGTGTACAATACAAATTAAGCAAAACTTAACCGCGCGTTTGGCATTGTATTAAGGCTTAAAGAGGCGTCTCAAGGTTCGATGTTTATCCGGATGACAGGACTGGATAACCATGGTTCCTTGAAAGGTCGAAGTATCCAAGTATCATAGTGATACTAGGAACAGCTAATTTTATTTCGAAGCGTATATCGATGTGTTTTTCACCATGAGGGGGAAAAGCATTGATATATGATTTTGCTCTGCTCATGGCTTGCAAAGTCTTCGATAATTTAAATGAACATTTAAGTTCATCAAAAAAAATCAATTATAAAAATTGTTATGAACAAATATTATTTAAAATTAACTTCTTTTGTCGCTCTCTTTGCCATGTGCGTGGCAATATTGCCCGCCCAAGCTGATGGGGTTACTCTTGATCGTGGAACTGGTGAAATAGGTCCAGCTAATGTTGGTAGTGATGGATTTGCAACAACCACGGTATCTTGGACAACTACAAACGATTATCCGGCAAATACTCAAATTCATATAACTATTGATTGGAGCGACACGGGTATCGGTTCTTCAACAAATCTTGGAGCTTGTTCAGATACAACTGCTTTTGGAGTAAATGGTTCCTACTCGGGTGCGACACCAAGTCAAATAGTCTTCACTCTAGATAGTGCAGTTGCTTCAAGTACTTATGGAGGCGTTTGTGTTCGTGTACCTGTTGCAATGGCCGGAGGTGGATTATACACAGGTAATTTTTCATTTTCTATTTTAACAAGCAATGCCCATGCTGATTATGGTATGGTTGAATTCTATGTAAATGGCGGTAATGATGTATTGGTTGACGCTTCGGTGCAACCAACTTTAGAATTTGCCATTGTGGATTCAGCGAACTTAGCGCTTGAAAAACATGATTGTCATCTCGGCACTCTTAGCCCAACTGCTGTTAATACATGCGATTATCGCCTTAAGGTTTCCACAAATTCTGATAAAGGATTTTCGGTAACAATTGAAAGCGATAAAAAGCTTTCCACGGCTTCATATGCAACGCTTACAAGCATAGCAGAAGATTCCACTGTCACGGCCGGTACAGAAGGTTACGGCATTGCAGTGACAGGAGCCACGATTGGTGGTAATAATGGCAGTGGTAGTTATACATTACCAATTGAAGAGAGAGGCGATTTCGATGATGATGATACACCCATTCCAGAATCCGATACAGTTATTTTATCTTTTGATAATTCATTTATCGGATCTTCAACGCAATCAACAACATTAATAACGCATAGAGCTTCCATGGATGCGGGCACTGTCGTGGGTTATTATCAACATACAGTAACCTATAGAGTCAGCACAGATTTCTAATCAAATTTGGGTTTAATTCACCACTCCTCATACATGTAGGGGGGTGGAATAATAAAACTCAACATCACTCTTTCTAAATAAGTGCATTTGGTTTACAATGTGCTTGTTTATAATTTATAAATGTTAACTATGAAGCAAATCAAATATTTATTTTGGTCTTTATTCATCTTAATTTGCGCTTTTGGCCTGTTTGGCAATGCAACAAACGCTTTTGCTGTGGTTGTTTCTCCCGTAATAATAGAACATGAACTATCTCCGGGCATGAGCGCGTCCGGAAAAATAAGGGTTTCAAATACAACAGACGAAGATGCTAAATATTATATTGGTGCGCAACGTTTTTTACCGGTTGGCGAAGAGGGCAGGCAAGAATACATAGAAAATAAAGATGATGTGATGAGTTTTTATAGATGGTTTTCATTTGATCAAGGCGTGGTAATCATTCCTCCAAAAAGCACTATAGAAGTTTCATATACTATTAGCGCTCCCTTAGACGCGGAGCCCGGAGGTCATTATGGAGCCGTATTTTTATCCCTTGATCCTCCGGATTTGGAAAAAGAAACATCAGGTTCTAAAATTTCTCCAAAAACAGGCGTTTTATTTTTAGTTAAAATCTCTGGCGATGTTATTGAGCAAGCAAATATTGAATCATTTACAGTAAATGAAAAAGTAATAAGCCATCTGCCCACCTTTTTTAATCTCCGTATTCACAACACAGGCAATATTCATTTTCGTCCCAAGGGCACCATTGAAGTTCGTAATATGTGGGGCAGTGTGGTGGCGCGCGTGCCAGCCAATCCTCGTAATTCAGCAGTGCTCCCCAACAGTATTCGTCGTATAAATACTTGGTGGACAAAGAGTGAAACATTGGCTTCAGGTGAAGGGTTTGTTGCTGGCTTGGCTAACGAATGGCGTAATTTTGGCCTTGGGCGCTATGTTGCCAAAGTTGATGTTAGATACGGATCAGGCAACATCGCGCTTCCCGCTCAAGAGGTTTCATTTTGGATCGTTCCTTGGCGCATGGGTTTAATCTTATTTATTGGATTAATTATCCTTTTCTTTGCCATGAAAGCTTATAACAAGGCCATTATTGCCAAAGCAATTAAAAACACAAGTAAGAAAAAATAATTATCTTGCAATTAAGCAAAATCTCCGTCCACAAGACGGGGGTTTTTATTCTAGATAGGATGTTCGAAATAGAGTATAATATTTAATGTAAGTTTATCGCAAACAAAATGAGTTTTTGTCCAAAAAAAATTATGCGTAAGTTTCAAGCCATTGTTTTAATAACGGTGATGGTTTTTAGCATTTTTGCTAAATCATCCTTTAGCGCCGGATTGGTTAATTTAGCTTTCAGTCTATCCAATCACACTATTAATGCCCCGGCCGATCATTCATACAAGTTCCGTACCCCAACCGGTGTTGATTCGCCAACCGATACCATTACAATGGATCTCTCATCATGGGGAACGGGCGCTGTTAATTTTAACGATATTGATCTTTTGCACGGGCCTGTTACCGGCTTGGAAACTGATAATACTTTAGCCGCCGTTCCGGGCATTAACACATGGGGGGCTTCATTTTCCGGCGGAACCCTCACTCTTACGCCTCCAACAAATGCTACTCCGGGCACTATTAATCCCAACGATTATATCACTATTTACATTGGTACCAATGCAACCGGTGGAGTCAATCAACTTATTAACCCTGCCGTGGCCGGCAGTTATTTTGTCACCATCGCCGGTGGTTTTGGAGATATTGGATATGTGGCTCAAGCCATCATGACAAGTAATAATGTTAATGTTGATGCTTCGGTAGCCCCATATCTGCAAATCACCAATATTAATCCCAGTTCGGTTGTTGCCGGATCCGGAGCCTTCAATATGACGATAACCGGCACGGGTTTTGCCTCCAGCTCCATTGCCCGCATTAGTGGCGACGATCGCCCTACTATCTTTGTTAGCTCCACTCAATTAATCGCCAGCATTTTAGCTTCTGATGTTTTAACCGCAGGAACTAAACAAATCACTGTCCATAATCCAATTCCAAGCGCTACTTCCAATCAGCTTCCATTAACCATCACATCACCATCCACTCCTGGTGGTGGATCCGTGGACACAACCCCTCCCATTATTCTTAACCCACAGGCCATTAATATTACTCAAACAAGCGCTCGCATCATTTGGGATACTGACGAACCAGCCACCTCAATTGTGCAATACGGCATCACTAATTCTTACGGTCAAACTGTTTCCAACGGCTCTTTAGTATTATCCCACGGCATTGATTTAACCGGCTTAACACCCAATACTCTCTATCATTTTCGTGTTACCTCGGCTGACCAATATAATAATTCCGCAACTTCCGCTGATTATACTTTTACAACCTTGCCTTGGCCTCCGCTTGAAATCTACAATGTAACAAGCACCAACATCACTGATACATCAGCCATAATTATTTGGGATACCAATCGCGCTTCCAATTCTCGTGTTGAATACGGAACCACCATGAGCTTGGGAGGATTTACCAATAGAGCTAGTTATGTTGCTAATCACGCAGTTTCGCTCACATCTCTTACTGCTAATACTTTATATTATTATCGTGTTATTTCTTATGATATAAATGGTATTGGCGCCACATCAACCATCTACACTTTTCGTACCACCTCTGATCAAACACCCCCCACTAACATCAATCTCATCGCCACTCCAGGCGATACCATTGTAAATCTTGCTTGGACTCATCCTCCGGAGCCTGATTTTGCGGGCGTACGTCTTATTCGCAAGCTAGGTGGCTTTCCCACGGGTCCTTATGATGGAACTTTGGTTTACGATGGTCTTGACCTCACAACCATCGATACGGGTTTGGTTAATGGCGTTACTTATTACTATGGGGCGTATGCTTATGATTTTAATGGTAATTTTGCTTCCGGCGCTTTAGATGATGCCATGCCTTTTGGAGTTCTTCCGCCCACGCCAACCTCCACAACCACAACTCCTCCACTTCCGCCGACCCCCACTACAACTCCCCCTACTCCGCCAACCACAACACCACCTCTTCCACCTGCTTCAACCACAACCCCGCCAACTTCATCAACCACCACTCCGCCTATTCCGTCAACTTCAATTCAGATTAATCCCGTCTATTACGGAGCTAACGGCACATTGTTACTTGAGCCCGATTCTTCAGGCGCTTATGGTGTTTTAGCTAATGAAACCATTTTTGTCAGAGTTCCCATAGCTGTTTTAGGTGAGCAGGCTGATGGCGCCTTTATGATTGTTAATGGTCAAAATTATTCTTTGGCTTTATCAGCCAATGGCACTGAGTTTACTGGTACTTTTTCAGCTCCAGAAACAGGATCATTTTTTTCTAATGTTAGTATAACTTTTGTTAGTGGAGCCATTGCTCAAGCCGAGGATGTTTTTCAAATTCAAAATCCCGGCGAAGTAGTTGTCGCTGAAATAATATCTGGCATCACTCCGGTTCCTGGCGCCACGGTCACGCTTTACCAAATAGTGAACGATCAATCTGTTCTTTGGAATAGTACTCCTTATAATCAAACCAATCCGGTTTTATCCGACGAAAATGGCAACTTTGTTTTTCGCGTTCCCAATGGTGTTTATTATGTGGAAGTGGCCAAGGTTGGCTATGATCTACAAAGATCCCCTCGCATCACCGTTAAACAAAATGTTTTTAGTAATCGCGTTGAACTCATAACCATCCCCAGACCCTTATTTATCAATACTTGCAAAATAGATTGCTCAAAACTTTCATACAATATAATCGTTACCGATGCGTCTGGTCAGTCGCGCGCCACGGGCAGTGAGTATTCTACTTCACAAGATTTATCAGATGGAACAACTCTTTATAATTTTACCGAGCATGCCAATATATCTACAGCTAACGATGTTTATGTTCAGGTCGACGATTCCAATTGTGAAAATCTCAAATTCTCAATCACAAAAATTAATCCCGCTATTAGTCATACCGTTAGCGTTAGTATTTATTACGAAGGAGAGTTTTTACGCTCTTACATTATAGCTTCTGATTCTCGCCAAGCCCTCGGTCGCACCTTGGCAATCGACTTAACCAGTAATCCCGAACTCTGCGAGGAAGAAGAAGTTGAACAAGTCTTGCAGGTAGAATCATTGCCCGAATCCATTGAATACATAGCTTTAACCACACTTGATACAATACGCGCTCCAGAAATAGTTGCCGTCACTGATGATTGGATAGCGCCAGCTTTAGTTGGCGTCTCATTAGTTAATTTAGGTAGCGCTTTGGGTTTGCTTAATCTCTTAACATATTTGCAATATCTTTTCGCGCAACCAATTTTATTATTTGGTAAATTGCGCAAGCGTCGCTGGGGCGTTGTTTACAATTCATTAAACAAACAGCCAATTGAAATGGCGGTTGTTCGCTTGATGCATTTTGAAACAAAAATGATCGTACAAACTAAAGTTACAGACAAAGAAGGAAGGTTCTATTTTCGCGCCAAAAAAGGTCATTATTATATTGAAGTCGTTAAACCGCAGTATGATTTCCCAACCGCCTTTTTAGCCAAGAAAAAAGATGATGCTATTTATACGGATTTATATCATGGAGAAAAAATAAATCTTGAAGAAGATGGCGAGATCGCGGTCAACATCCCCGTGGATCCGGCTCAAAAAATTGAGACTCCACGTAAAGTTCTTTATCGTCGGCTTTTAAAACGAGTTCAACACATAATTGCTCTCTCTGGAGTTGTTTTGGCTTTCATTGCTCTTATTATTTCTCCATCGGTTTTTGTGGCCATGGTTTTGGTTTTGCAAATCCTCTTCTATCTCTTATTCCGTCAATTAGCTATTCCGGTTAAGCCTCATCCTTGGGGTAAAGTATTTGATGCCAAAACCAAAAAGCCGATCAATGGCGCCGTGGTGCGTATCTTTGACAAGCAGTTCAATAAATTACTTGAAACTCAAACCACATTTAATAATGGTAAATACGGTTTTTTTGCCGAACACAATACTTATTACATTACAGTTGAAAAAGAGGGTTATGAAAAATATTCGTCCGGCGAATTGGATCTTAAATCTCGTCGTGAAACCATAGTAGACTTGGATGTTCCTCTAATCAGAAATGTCGCGCCCAAAAAATAAACAAATTATCTACAATTAAATGGCGAACGTTTATTGAATGTGTTATAATAAACAACAAATAATTTTAATTTAGCGGTAATTATTAATACTAAAATTTTTTCTTTATGCTAAATCAGCAAGCTGTGACAGCTGTCACATCCTCGAGGGGCGCTGAAAAGCTCCCAAAAATATCCAAAGTTTTGGATTGGATCATTGAGATCTGTCTTAAAGCCATTGTTTTTTTAACTCCCATTTTCTTTTTACCCTTCACATTAGATGTTTTGGAGTTAAATAAACAAACTCTTTTCATAATCCTGGTATTAATCGCCTCAACTGCATGGTTCGGTAAAGCTTTAGCTGATCGTAAAATTGTCATGGCTCGTTCATGGTTTAATATCGTAATGATTCTTTTTGGCATTGGTTGGCTTATTACCAGTTTATTCTCTAAAGATCTTTACCTCTCCATGGTCGGTAATTTTGGTCAGATGCAAATGTCTTTCGCTACCATGGGTGCCATTGTCATATTTTATTTTTTAATCATAAATCGCATCAGCACATTCAAAAAGCTTTATTGTTATTTAATCGCTTTTTTGCTTTCATCCTTCTTAGCAGGTTTGTTCGGTATCATGCAATTATTCGGCGTTTTCTCGTTGGGTTGGTTGGCTGATTTCACTAAGACAATTTCTTTCAATACAATCGGTACCATAAATGCCATGGGTGTTTACATGGCCTTGCCTCTTGTTCTCTCCGCATCGCTTACTGTTTTTGGTTGCAAAGACGGTGAATGCAAACTCGGTGAAAGCAAAAAACGCGGAATCATCATGAACATTATTGTTTGGGCTTCTTTATTAATTTCTCTTTTTGTTCTCATTATTATTGATTTCTGGGTCGCCTGGGCTTCTGCTTTATTTGGTCTTGTGTTACTCATTATTCTCCCCATTATTCGTAAAAGCAAAGTTTCCCATCCTATTCGCATTGCAGTTCCCATTGTTTTAGCCTGTATCTCTATATTATTACTCATCTTCAAAACTCCTATCAACTTAAACCTTCCGGCCGAAGTCTCTCCTTCAGCAACAGCTTCATGGAATATAGCCAAAGCTTCTTTACAACAAAATCCTCTTTTCGGCACAGGTCCCGGAACTTGGATTTATGACTATGCCATGTATCGTTCACCGGCGGTCAACCTTTCTCAATTTTGGTCAATTCGTTTTGAACGCGGTTTATCCACTTTCCTCACATTGTTGCCAACCATTGGTGTCGTGGGAATGATTTTGTTCCTCATACTCATAATTTCTGGCATTGCTAAAAGCGTCAAACATCTGGTCTCCGAAAAGAATGATGAAAACTGGCAAGCTTTTCTTAGTGTATTCGTATCTTGGATAACAGTCGTTTTTATTGCCGTATTCTATAATTACAATTTTGCTCATGTTTTTGCTTTTGGTTTCTTCTTATCTCTTTTGGTTGCGCTTATAGTTAAAAAAGCCTACATCTGGGAATCCGATAAAAACTCTATTGGTTCCATAGTTATTTCCAGTTTATTTGCCATCCTTTGTGTCGTTTCTCTATCAGTTACTTGGCTTGCCGGACAACGCCTGGTTGCCGACGCTGTTTATTCTAAAGCTGTATTCTCATATCGCAATGGAGAATCCATTGATAAGGTCATTACTTCATTAAATAGCGCGGTGGCCATGAATCGCCTAAATGACATTTATTTTCGTAATCTCTCGCAGGCATATCTCATCAAAGCCGGTGAAATTTTTTCCAAAGTACAAGAAGATCCCGAAACAGCAACCAAATTCAATCAAATAATCGCTGCTTCCATAGATACTGCTAAAATTGCAACCAACATGAATCCCATGAGTGTTGATAATTGGGAAAATCTTTCGGTTATTTATCTCTCTATCGCCGGATTTACACAAGGCGCGGATGAATTTGCTATCGCTAATTTTGAAGAAGCGCTGAATCGTGAACCAAACAATCCTGCCTATAGTAATGAAATTGGCAAATTGCATATTTTGCGCGCCGACTCTTATCAAACAGTTTTACAATCCGAAGACGAACAAGCCAAACTCGAAGCCGAAAAGAATATTAAAAACGAATTAGACAAGGCTTCGGAGTGGTTCAATCGTTCAATTCAAGCCAAATCCGATTTTGCTCCGGCTCATTACTTTCTAGGTTTGGTTTATGAGCGTCAAGGACGCATTCAAGATGCTATCGCCAAACTTGAACAAGTGCTTAGCATTAACAATCAAGATGTGGGCGTAGCCTTTCAACTAGCAATTCTTTACTATCGCAACGATGAAAAGAATAAATCTCAAGATTTGTTCGAGCGCATTGTTGCCTTTGCTCCGGAATATGCCAATGCGCGCTGGTACCTCTCTGCTATATATGAAGAAATTGGCGAATATAATAAGGCCTTGGAGCAGGTAAAAAAGGTCGCTGAAACCAATAAAGAAGTACAAATTGTCAATGATCGCATCACATATTTAGAAGGTTTAATTAGTAAAACAAATACACCCCCTGCTCAACCCACTCTCCCTGAACCCGTTCAAGAACAAATAGTTACCAATCCCGAAGTTCAAGCCAATCCATTCACCGAATCAGCCGAATAAAGTTACAGCAATTAAAAAACCGCCACATGGCGGTTTTTTAACCACCTACTTAATCATTGTTTCTAGTAGTGATTATCAATTTCATGATATAATGTCAGCATGGTGGTATTAAATTGGATAAAAAATACGTTCGGGCAAGGTTCCAAGCGTTTTTTATATTCAATAAATCGAGGTGTCAACTCTAAGATAGCTAAAATTAAAAATAAATTGGTTGTAGATCAAAGAGCGTTAGCCGATCACTATTATAGTTGCCATTTAAATTTTAACTCAAAACTCGAGGATTTGACTGCTAAAATTAAAGATTTGGACAGTTCTGATTCAATCGGCGTTTCTTATATCGAAAAAAAACAACAAGAATTATTGTTTGCCTGTTTGCGCATGGAGATAGCCTTAAAAACCACCGCCGAACTCAAACGTGAACGCAAGGAGTGGCAACGTCGTTTACCTACTAATTCGCCTATTGATATTTTACACCCCTTAATCCGTCTCGAGCTAATCAATTCCGAGCTTCGTATTCGCGAGCAAGATTTTTCACAGCAAGAAATATCTCGCATTAATCCCCCACCAGCGCCTCAAGAAGTTGAAGTTTTAGCTATAAAAACCGAGGAGTTGCCAGTAAATTCGCAAAATAAACGATCTGTTAATTTACATAAAGAAAAAGTATGTATAACAGAAACCGATAATGTTCCCGGAGAGTATCTCGTTAAACAGGTTGCTAATATTATTTTTGAGTTATCAGCAAGTCAATCCGCCTACAGCAGTGATCAAGAATATTTAGAAAAAATTGCTGAATTAAGAGAATTGCACAAGGTTTTAAAACAATCAGCTCGCTCCGAATCTCGTTCAAGTTATCGCAACTCTCTCCGCAATCGTTTATCCAAAATATTTTATTGACAATCTCCAAAAAAACAGATAATCTCTATACCGCAAATTGATTTATAAAGATTAAGTATAAAGTTTATATTGAGTTCATCAAAAGAAGTTTAATGCTTTTTGCTAAATCCTAATCTTTTAAGGGCCTTTAGCTCAGCTGGCTAGAGCGCTTCCATGGCATGGAAGAGGTCGAGGGTTCAAGTCCCTCAAGGTCCACCAGTAAAAATCCCAAATAGGGATTTTTTTGTTAATAAGCGTTAAATAATCAATAATCAAGAATTCAATCTTCAATAAATAATCAAAGCATGTTCCAAGTTTCGCCTACTATACAGTTTTAGCGAAAAGCTCTATTTCTCACATCTAAAACATATTCAATACGGATAAATCATAAAAGCAAATATAATTTTCTCTTGTTGAACGTTTGTTATTTTTTTAAGGAGAATAGCTTTTAGTCAAAGATTAGAAACTAAGAATATTATTAATAAAGATAAGATTTATTTCAGATTTCATATTATTAACATGTTAATAAGCATATATAAAATATAAATCTTGCCTTATTTTAGAGAAGTTTTAAATCAATTTGGTATTATTTATTAAGCAAGGTAAACTAATAATGTCATAGAAAAATCACTATGGCTTGCAAGCCACAAGGCTTGTACAAAAACAAAAATAAGCGATATCGGCAAAATAGCGATATTGCGCACGAATCTGCTTAATAACAGAAATTCGTTAGGCTACATAGGAGTCTTGGCGACGTATGTAGCTTTTTATTTTTATTTATCGCCAACCCACTCTCTTTATTAAAATAGGATTTACAAATTATCACAATAACAAAAAGTTATTTTAAGCAATAAGTCTCCCCGCTGTATCTAAAAAAGAAAATCTTGAATTAATTAATATCAAAATAATAAAAGTATCATTGTGGATAAACACGAGGCTTATCTCTACAAAAAACAATTATTGATTTGCCTTAAACTTATTTAGCTAATCCACTTATACACAAGCTGTTAACAATAAAAAAAAATTAACAACATACAAAAAATAGCTAAAATAAAATAAAATAGTTATTTTTTTAAATTAAGTTATTATTTAATTAAGCGCAAAAAAGAAAAAAAGCGCTCGTACTGAATTGGATAACGTAAAAATTATTTATCAGTACTTTGTCGTGACGAATCAAAATATTCTTAAACGGCAAAAACAAACAAAAACAAATATGCCAAATATCCAAAACAGATTTGGCTTAAACCAAAAAATAAATCAAAAAGCTTTTACATTTGCGATGAGTGCAAGGTTTTTTATTTATTCTTTGATATTAAGTTTTCAAGTTTTGGGGTTAGTCTTCGGTTT
>CAZLVV010000021.1:0-19791 GCA_964563385.1 uncultured Gammaproteobacteria bacterium | reverse complement strand
CCTTAGTTACCCTTAGATGCCTAGATAGTTACCCTTAGAGGTTAACTGTACAATATCTTGACAAAAAAGCAAAATGCTGTTAAATTAAACAATCGAACTTTACAATTAAAGAGAGGTAAAACAATGGCTGATGTCGATTATTACACTTTACTCGGTATCTCCCGAAATGCGAGTCCCGAGCAAATAAAAAAAGCTTTTCATCAAAAAGCACGTGAATATCATCCGGATCGCGCAGGCCATAAAAGTACGGAAGCTTTCCGCTTGATTGCCAAAGCATATGAAACACTTAGCGATCAGCAAAAGCGTCAAGCTTACGACTTGGGTTTTATGCCAGTTGTATCCATTCGCGATCTTTATGAACGCCACCCCGAAGGAAAAAAAGTAATGGCAATCATGCTCCCCTCCGCCCCAGCCGCAAAACAAATCGGTCTCGATTTGTTTATGGTAGTCAAAGTTAACAAACAACTAATGACACATGGCGGTAATATAATTTTAGAACTTTCCAATCACGAGCCCATCGTATTGGAAATTCCACAAAACTCACAACTTCGACCTTGGTGTCGCCTTCCACATTTAGGAACATCTGGAAAAAACGGCGCAGATGCAGGTAGTCTTTGGCTAAAACTGGAACTAGAAGAAGAGGAATAAAAAACATGACAAACTACACAAATGAAGAAACTTGGTCAGAATTTCAAAGTAGTTTTTGGACCAACGTGCGCATTGATGATTCAGGAGATATCGAAGATTCCAGGCAACAAATGCTCGACATGTATTGCAAGCTTCAAGCGCAAGAACTTTTGGACTATCTCACAGAACCCCATGATTTTGCCGCCATCGTATCTGCTGTTGTTGGCATTAATGATTCTAAATTTTTAGCCGGAGGAGGTGAACAGATTCTAGCTAATAATAAAGCATTAAATATGCTACGAGCTAAATCCACTTCGCCGAATCCGCTCTTAAAAATAGCACCGAATCATCCCATCAAAAAAATTCTCACCGATCTTCTTCAGACCGATGAAGGCTGTCGTTTTTATATCGCAGTTGCCCTTATCCTAGCTGAAGTTGCTGAAGATGAAGAATTTTCTGCGTATATTTACAGGTGAAAAAACAGGTAAAAAAACATGAACAACAAAGCAATAATAAAAATCCAATTAGCCGAACAAGACAAAGCCGAAAACCTTTTTCGCGAAGTCTTACGTCGTGGAGCAGAACGCAATAACATTCTAGCAGTCATTGCTGATGATCCTAAAACAGCTTTGGCCAGATTAAACGACACGCGTACGCTAACCAACAAAGGTTCAGCGGACATGCTCGACGAAATCATAGGACAAATCCACGACGAGTCTCGAGCTCGCGAGCTTTTGGAGCAAGAGCTTTCACCAGCTCGCTTACACGAGCTTTTAGTGGCACGTGGCGACTTGCCTTCTAGCGTGGCTTATATAGCAAGCATAGAAGATATCTTGCATGCCATCTTCATAGATATTTCTGAAATCAAGCATGAAGAAGCTGATAAACAAAAAATAATGATAACAACAGAAGAAGATGCGCTTGCTAACAACTGGGAGACATACGAAGATTTGGAGTCTGACGAAGAAGATTATTCTTCAACGGTTATCGAGTTTGACTCCAATGATCTAGCTCCTCTCTATGTACTACGCACTTGGGCATACAAGCTCAAAGACCGCAACGACTATGA
Organism: uncultured Gammaproteobacteria bacterium; assembly: GCA_964563385.1. GTDB lineage: Bacteria > Patescibacteriota > Patescibacteriia > 2-12-FULL-60-25 > 2-12-FULL-60-25 > MWCR01. The sequence goes on along the minus strand of CAZLVV010000021.1, from coordinate 18,095 downwards.
GGAATTTCTCAACACCATCGTTATAGGCAAATTCAACGTCTTACAGTGCATTTTGCTTGCATTTTGGTATGAGTCAGGTTGTCCTGCAATAGTGCATAACAGCTTAAATATCGACTCATTAAACGACCTCGGCATTGATCTTGATATGGCCGAAGATGCCATGCGTGAACTCTTCGATCTTGACCTACCAACATTTAGTCGCGCTGAAATCGAAGAAGCGCGCTTGCAGTGGACAAAACTCCGGCAAATACGCGAACAAGCGCCATCGCTTATTAAAGAAACTCGCGAAGAGGCGTCTCGTGTAGCCGATAAACTCGATTTCTAAACCTCTCGCTCAATAGCCACCCGCGCATCCATTAGGCTGGCGGGTGGCTTTTTCAAAATCACATACTTATTTACGACGCGTCTTAAATGTTACTAAAAGCTAAACATAGAAAATTAAATATTAGCGTTAACCATCCAACAACTATTCAAGTTCTACGTTAATCGCTTATTCTGTATCATAAGTAAATATGTACTTTTGAAAATTAAAATTTACAATAAGGAGATAATCATGGTAACAACTACTGCGATCATCAATGTTCCGCATGAAAACCAGTCACAAAAATCGCAAGAATCACAAAAAAACTACCACCCTTCCCCTTTTCATTTCTTCATGAATACGCTTCTTGGTAGCACGCCTATCAAAATAACATCCATGTCCGGAGCCGCCGAATGGGGCGAAGTTCCCATAGAAACTCTTATTGCTCAAGGTCTTTGGCCGATTATGATGCGTATAGCTTCTAAACTCGACATGGAGCTATCAGTAGAAAATGATGTCTTAAATAAAATTGCGCCAAAAACAGAATTTCTTATCAATATTGGCCTAATTTTACGATATTGTTCATACGAAGAAGCGGCCAAATCTTTCCGTAACATGCTATCCAACATGAATATTTCAGCCACAGCGGAAGATGTTAATTCCTTCGCATCAATATTTCAATCCACTGTTGCTACATTTTTTGCAGATATACTCAAAAATCTGCAAAAAATTCGTCAAATTCTTGGACAAGAAGCTAAAGCCCTCCAAAATCAAAATCAAGTGGCTTCAAAAATCATTTTCATTCCTATAGATTCTGAATTCATGGGAATCATGCCATTAATGGGGCTTACAAGATTCTATCAAATGATGGATTATGATTACAGATTAAATCATTTAGAGGAATTAGATATAAAATATCTACGCCAACTTAACGACGCATGCATGATTTACAGAGAGGCTTTAAAGGCCGCGCGCCTATTGCCTATAAGCATGAAAGATTTTTCCAAACTCGATCTCAAAGTCCGCGAAAACTATGATCCATATATTATCATCAAACATTGGTTACGAAGCGCTATTTTGCTTTCTGCAGTTAATGCGCCCATAGACCAAGGAAGCATTGGTAGCGAAGACCTGCTATTCATGTTAATTAATGCTCAAGGATTAGAAGATCAAGAGCTGATCAATAGAACTCTCGCTCGATTCGCTAATCGCGGTTCAAAGCAAAAAACATGGCCAGTTATTCAAGCCTACTTTATTGAAAACTGGATCCGTGAAGAAATTCAATTCATTAGGAACAATGATCTCGAAAAAATCATGAATCAAATCTTAGTACACTATGATTTTAGCAAACCGATCTTCGAAGTAAAAAAAATATCTCCAAAAACCGCCTTGATATACGCGACTTCAATGTCTAGTGAACTTAAAAAAATCATTCATGAAGATAAACGTTCAGAAGAAGCAATCGCCAAAGCCCTACCTTGGAGTAAAATCGAATTAAAAACTTTTATATCAATTTTATCTTCTCGTAACCTTTCGGCGAAAAACTTGGCAATAGGTATTACCAAACTAAACAAAAAAATCCAATCTAAAGCTGTCACAGCTTGGATATCCGAATGTCAAGACAATTCAATACAATGCACTCAAGAAGAAGCTGATATTCAGAATGATAAAGTCAATCTGATTCTAGGTACTCCAGAAGCTATTGCCATTTTGCACAGAGCCAAACTCTTGCCAGAAGATTTCCTCTCTAATATTTCATCGGAAGATAATATTCCCAAAGAACCAAGTAAAGATCAAATTATAGAAGCTCTTCTAAAGATTTACGTAAAAAATCAGGATAATAATCAAATTATTTACGCTCTTAATCTTATGTCCATAGCCAAAGAAGCAACACTTCGTAGTGTAATAGAGGAGCCGAAATACAGATATCAAATTCTTTGTCTTATTCGAGAGTATTATTCTGACTCACAGGACTTAATAAATTTTGGCGGTACCTATAAAGCATACAAAAAATTCTGGGAAAAACTCGGAACACCATTATTGTTAAAAATCTGTCTTGCGTTTGAAATTTATAGACGCTCTACAGAATACAATTTGCCAAAAAATCAATTACTTAAAATACACGCAGACGAAATCAATCTACCTTGGAGTAAATTTTGGCAACTAGCAAAAGAAGATACAGGAATTTACTTTCCTATAAAGATTGATCATTTGCTTGTTAAATCTCTAATGAAAGAAAAAAGCTTCTCCGAAGAATCCATCTTTCGTTGGGCTTATGTTGGAAACAAACAACTCGAAGCGAAGCTTAAATCATATCTTCGCGCTCGTGATAGATATTATAGTATTATAAGAAAAAAAGCTTAACAGAGCCAAATATAGGCTCATTTTTTATTATCAAATTCTTGACAATTTATCATTTTCCTGCTAATTTAACTCCATACTTCGCGCCAATAATTAATTAATAATCCTTCTCCTCAAATAGGATTATAATAAAGATATAAAAAATAATTTCGCGAAGCGAATATTAATTTGTTATTTTATAACTTTAAAATAATATGTTTTCCCAATTACTTCGTTGGGGCTTGATGTACGGCGCGCTAATTAAGTGTTATTCCGACATTAGCTTAAATGATTTGGGAAATCATGCCTCACATTTCTTCGCCTTAAAATAACTAACGTAGGCGATCAAGCTTTATCTCATGCATTTAAGGAGTGAACCAAAAACCCGTTTACGCGGGATTTTGTGTTTCCGTTGAATAATTCAAAATTGACAATTTCATCATATCAGGCAATGTATTCATATTATGAAACGTATCTTTATCTTATTTCTTATCGTTTACATATTATTTCCATCTCACGCGCAAGCTGGTAATTGGCTAGATAGATCTTCCGAAATTCCTAAAACAGTATTGGATAACTATGTTGATTCACCCTATCTCTCTTTCGCGCAAAGCAGAGGCAACGATTGGCTCGCCGGCAACCCCAATCAATTATTTCATGTTTTACCTAATAAAATCATCGATCTAACTCCTGATTTGATTAAATTTGGTTTCAGTAACATAAGACGCGTATCAACTGATGGAAGCGGATGGATTATTTTAGGCGATGCTAATGTTTGGCAATCTCGGCCAGATTTAGCTTTTTATTATGATGGTATGTATTGGAAAAATATAAGCCACGTCATTCGTTCATTGCCTCATGATGAATGGATTAGCGATATAGTCGGCAAACAGGGTATGTGGTATATCGCAACACATAAAAATCTATACAGTTGGCACACGGCTTTTGATGAATTAATAAAGATAAACATCCCAAGCGCTTTTACAGAACCGCGTTCTTCAGAATTCCATCTATTTCCAGTTTCATATGGATGGATTGTTGAATTCGAGCAAATGAATGATTCCAAATCATTAGCCCTCGGCCAAACGGTGATTGAAAAACGCTTTTTCTTTTTTGATGGGCAAAATTTCAACGAAATAACTTCGGCTTTAGGCAATTTAAGTTCATATACAGTTATCGGAACCAATGGTCACGATTTGCTTGTAGCTGGTGCATGCATAACTCCTGGGCAAATTAAATATCAAGCAATGACAACAGATGGAAAAAACTTTTTTGATCATCTTAAAAAACTAACAACTATTCTCCCCTTCAATATTTTGCCTTCCTCGCAATTATTTTTAAATCAATCAAAAATAATTTGGACAGGCTCTGCGTGGTTGATTATTTCCACTTCTAATCAAATTGCAGTTTGGCAACCATCAACAAATGCTAAATTACTTCCGCCGACAGTAGATACTTTTATCAATGCTGGTTATAGTAAAAACGGAATAGTACTTTTAGTCGGATATAAAAATAATCAAGGAATACTTTCTCCTCGGCTAGTTCAATTCCAACCTTAATAATTAATCACAAAAAATTATTCTATCGGAATTTCTTTTTGTTCTCGATAATAATTCAGCTCTTCTTGCAATATCAATTCATTCAAGGTTTCGCCGTTAAAATACACTCTATCTTCATATCGAGTTATTTTTGAGTACAACTCTTCTTGAAGCATTACAGGCAAGCCAGTTGCGCACTCTCGCAATTCCATTATAATTGCTTCAAATTTATTCAACTCATTTTCGCCTTCAGATACATATTTCTGTAATTTACTTTTATTAGCCAGCCAGTAATCCTCCATCAATTGATGTCTAATATGTTGTATTTCCATTTTTTCCTCTTCGCTAAAAATAATATCAACATCATCATCTTCTAGCATCATATCTATCGTGTCCGCTTCTCCTGCAATTTTATATTTTCGCATTTTTAACGACGTGGACCTGCTCACCGAATTCTCAACTCGCAACCATTCAATTCCTGCTCCTTCTTCAGCAAAAAAACTAGATAACCCATAACGCGCCGAATAAATTCTTCTAGCAAATTCTTTAGTAAATTTTTGCAATTCTATCAATTCTAAAACTTTATTATCGTCATAATCTGCAATAAACAAATCCGCCTGTTTACGACAATCACCATTTGCTAAAAATAACCAATAAGAAATAAAGTTAATTATCTCTCTTTTATTCATCAAATCAAGATACAAATCAGACATAATAAAGAAATTATATCATGTAACTTTTAATCATAATATAAGATATAATACATAACATATTATATATAATAATTTTATGTAATTTTAGCTAAATTATTATCAAATTATCTTTATAATCTATTTTTCTTTGCTATTTTATTACACAATATAAAATACAAATCGCGCAACTCAATAACCCTTCTTGCCAAAACTAACATTTTAATGTAACCTTTACACACTTATAAATACTACGCTTAGCAAAAAATCGGCTTTCCGATTCAAATAAGCGACTCGTTCGCTCCACCTTGGTTGGGTCCAGCGACATGGGTTAATTAAAACTATCTTATGACAACCTCAATCAAACAAGAAGAATTAAGTAAATTACTAGAAAACAATAAATATCTCTCATATCCTATCGTTGGAGATGTTGTTCATGGTACCGTTATTAGCGTCGGGCGCAACGAGGCCCGTATTGATTTAGATGGATTAGCCATGGGTATTGTTCGAGGACCTGAACTAGATCCAAACATGATCCTTACTGTTGGCGATGAAATTGATGCCACAGTAATTGAACTTGATAACGAATTCGGCGAGCTAGAACTCTCTCTAAAGGGGGCAGGACGTAAAAAAACTTGGGACAAAATCAAAGAAATTTTTACAAGTGGTGCTGTTATACCTGTACGCATCTTAGAGGCCAACAAAGGAGGCCTCATTGTTCGCCTCGAAGGTATTTCTGGCTTTTTGCCTGTCTCGCAACTCTCTCCCGAACACTATCCTCGCATTCAAGGTGGCGAGAAAAATAAAATTCTTGAAAAACTCAAAGATCTTATCGGTAAAGAACTAGACGTTAAAGTAATTGACGCCAACGAAGAAGAAGGAAAATATATTGTTTCCGAAAAATCAGTTTGGGAAACTCGCCAAGAATCTGTTATTTCCAAATACAAAGTCGGTGATATCGTAGAAGGTGGAGTAACCGCGGTTACCGATTTTGGTGCTTTTGTAAAATTTGATACCAATCTTGAAGGCTTAGTACACATTAGTGAAATCGCATGGCAACGTATTGATGATCCACGAGACATTCTTAAAGTCGGCGATCGAGTCAGAGCCGAAATATTAAATATTGAAGGCTCCAAAATATTTTTATCCATGAAAAAATTGATGACCGATCCATGGCAAGAAGTAAGCAAAAAATACAAGCTTAATCAATGGGTACAAGGCCGTGTTCTTAAAATCAATCCTTTTGGTTTATTTGTCGAACTCGATCCCGATATTCATGGTTTAGCGCACATCAGTGAATTAGCCGATAAACCAGTGAAAGACGTCAATGAAATTGCGCGCGTTGGAGATGAATTTGATTTTCGTATTGTATCCATTGATCCAGAAAATCATCGCTTAGGATTATCCCTAAAAAAAGAAAAAGAGACCAAAGAAGAAGAGGCAAAATAAACCCAAACCCAAAATTCACTCCAAATAAAAGGAGTGGATTTTAAAATTCATAAAAAATAAACTCGACAAAAACCACAATATCTTCTATATTAAGCGTGTTATGTCACAAACAACAAGAAATATAATCATTTTTATCACCGCATTTTTAATCATGGGAGGATTATTAGCCACCATGAACATGGAAACCAAAGATCGCACCGATTTAGCAACATTAGCGTCACGTATAGAACGTAACGAAGTAGAGTCATTATCCATAAGCGGAGATGAAGTTGAAGCCGTATTTAAAGATGGTACAAAAAATATTGTCATAAAAGAACCCGGAGATTCGCTCTCAACCATTTTTAGCAATTACGGAGTTGACCCTCAAAAATTACGCGAAATCCCCACCGAAGTTAAAGAACCTAGCGGACTTGGTTACTGGGCAACTTTGATTATTCCCAATTTATTACCAATTATTTTATTAATTGTATTGTTTTGGTTTTTCTTTCGCCAAGTGCAAGGTCAAAATAATCGTGCCTTGCAATTCGGTCAATCAGCTGGTCACGAAGTATCAAAAGACGCAAAAGACAAAATAACTTTCAAAGATGTTGCGGGAGTAAAAGAAGCCAAAGAAGAGCTATTGGAAGTCGTAGATTTTTTAAAACATCCTGATAAATTCACCAAATTCGGCGCAAAAATTCCCAAAGGCGCTTTGCTCATGGGATTGCCCGGAACCGGTAAAACCTTGCTAGCGCGCGCTGTAGCAGGTGAAGCTGATGTACCTTTTTTTCATATGAGCGGATCCGAGTTCGTTGAAATGTTTGTTGGTGTTGGCGCTTCTCGTGTACGTGATTTATTTACACGCGCCAAAAAAAGCTCTCCCTGCATTGTTTTTATTGATGAAATTGATGCTGTTGGACGTCAACGCGGTTCCGGACTTGGTGGATCTCACGATGAACGCGAGCAAACACTTAATCAAATTTTAGTGGAAATGGATGGATTCGAGCCCAATGCCGGAGTTATTGTTATAGCCGCAACCAATCGACCTGATGTTTTAGATCCAGCTTTGCTCCGCCCTGGCCGTTTCGATCGACGCATTGTTTTAGATCCGCCAGATATCAATGATCGTGAAGCCATATTAAAAATTCATGCCAAAAAGAAACCTTTGGCCAAGAGTGTATCTTTACGCAAATTAGCCGAACGTACTCCGGGTTTTTCTGGAGCTGATTTGGCCAACCTTATGAACGAAGCAGCTATTTTTGCCGTACGTCGAGGAAAAATTTCTATCACCGAAGATGAATTATTAGAATCCATTGAAAAAGTAATGCTTGGCCCCGAAAGAAAGAGTCATGTCATGAATGAAGAAGAACGTAAAATTACCGCTTATCATGAAGTTGGTCATGCTTTAGTCGCTCATTTACTCCCAAATTCAGATCCAGTACAGAAAATCAGTATCATTTCTCGCGGTCGCGCCGCTGGTTATACCATCAAAACACCCACTGAAGATAGGCGCATGAAACGTAGTAAAGAATACTTTGAAGAGTTAGCCATGATGTTAGGTGGTTATGCTGCCGAACAAATAATTTTTGGAGATATAACAGCTGGAGCGTCTTCTGATATGCGCGAAACCACCAATCTAGCGCGCAACATGGTTACTCAATGGGGCATGAGCGAAACCTTAGGCCCCAGAGTTTATGGTGAAAAAGAAGAAATGATTTTTCTTGGACGTGATATCCATGAAAATCGTGACTACTCTGAAAAAATCGCGGAAAAAATTGACTCTGAAATAGATAAATTAATTAATGAAGCTTTACAAACCGCTAAAAATATAATCAACAACAATCGTGATGCCATGGAAAGAGTTTCTAATGAGTTACTTAAACTTGAAACCATGGAACGTGAAGTCTTTTATAAAATAGTAGGTATTCCTCCCGCTAATTTAAAAAATAAGCTTCCAGAATCTAAACCATCCGAGAAATCAGAAAATGCAAAAACCGCCTAAAGCGGTTTTTATAATACATGAATCACAAATCTAACTTTATTCCACAAATTTCTTCAAAATTCATCAAAAAATACATTGAAAAATCTTAACCTTAATAATCTTTTATCTAAATATAATTAATTCATATTTGAAACAGCGCGCATTCAGATACGTATTGCACTTTTCTAACCATAAAAAACATGCAAATACAACGCAAAAGATGCAATATAAAAGAATCTTAGAAGATAATTTATTTATGTCATACACAAAAATCTCATCATTTGTTAAGCAAAATAATATTCATTGAACACGCTTTAAACCAAGAACCAAACAAAAAACGCTAAGTAAGATAGATATGTGCTTACAAAAACTAGTAATCAACGGACAAAATATGTTATAATTCAAAACATATGTTAAAAAAGAAAAAAATTATCCCAAACGATAAACCCATTTTCCGCGAAGTAATTCCACAAGCATTAAAATTTACCTGGGCACATCCAAGTCATTGGATTTTAGGAGTCTTTGCAGCTGTGTTATTTTCAGGTAGTGCGCTTGATATATTTTTAAAATTTTGGAATACAATACAATATCAAGGTAATGAAATTTTTATTGGCAATGTTATCAATAATCTATGGCAAGTAGCTATACTTTCCAGTGCAACAGTACCATGGATTGGTTATATCAAAGGCATATTAGCAATCATTTTTTTCTTAGTAATCTTAACAGCTATTTTTGGATTTTCCTGCGTAAGCCAAGGGGCGTTAGTTCATTCAATTGGATCAGATAAAAATAAAAAGAAGGTATCAATTAAATCAGCACTAACTCTCGGTAGCAAAGCAATTGTGCCGATAGCTATATTAAATTTGATTTTAATAATATTTATTTGGGTTGCTCGTTTCGGAGCTTCATTTCCTTTGGCATTGGTCTTGGATAATGACAACATTGTTTATATTGTTATTTACATAATTTCATTTATCATTTTTTCAATTCTTACTTTTGGATTAAGTATTTTGCAGATATATTCATTAAATGCAATTATTTTACATAATGCTTCTTTAGTCGAAGCTCTAACAAAAGGTTGGAAAATCATGCGCGAACATTGGCTAGTGACAGTTGAAACCATAATAGTACAATCTTTAATCATCATTACGTTGGCCCTAATAGCAACTTCTGTCGCCTTGATGCTTACATTTCCAGCTATTATCTTATTCGTAATCTCCTACATAAATATAAACATTAGCATGTTTTATGCCAGTTTGATTTTATTTTTTATCATCACGCTAGCATTCACATTATTTACCACCGGCTTTATCGTAACCTTTCAATATGCAACATGGACAATAATGTTTCATAAATTTAAAGAGGGAGCCATTCCCAAAATCTACCGTTTATTCAGATCGTTCTTTAAGTCATAAATTTGCCTAAGCGAGCTATGCCAACTTTAAAAAAACCCAAAACACCCTCAATCGAGGATCTGTTTAAAAAACAAACAGATACATCCGTTGCTCGCAACATTACCAAACCCGGATTTGTTAAAGGTGCTCCATCTGCAAAAACAAAAGACAAAAAAGAAAAAAGCTTCTCTGAAATGAGCCAAGTTGAGCTTTTAGAATTAAAACGTAAAGAAATCCAAACATCTGATATTGAACGCAAAGCTCAAATCGAAGCCGCTGACCATTCTTTGCCTTATATTAATTTAAAAGACTTTCCAGTATCTCCCGAAGCGCTCACTTTAATCAATCAAGACGAGGCCATGACCAACAATGTTATTGCTTTTGCTAAACTAACTGAAGACATTAGAATCGCAACCAATAAACCAAGTGAAGAAGTAAATAAAATAGCTGCACGTTTGGCTAAAGCTCACCTTTCAGATGTTCAAATATATTACTGTTCCGATCAAAGCATGAGTTATGGTTTGGATCTTTATGAAAATCTTCCTAAAATCATAGCCACCCAATCCGGAGTAACTTTAGAATCCGATAAATTAAAAAAATACGAATCCGCAATATCCAATTTTCAAGAGCTTCAACAGCGTCTTGAATCCGCCACTACCACCGATTTAGTCAGTTTAATATTAGCTGCCGCTTTAAAAGGCGGAGCTTCAGATATTCATATAGAAGCCGAAGAAAAAGTAATTAAAATACGTTTACGCGTTGACGGCATCCTGCACGAAGCTGCCAGCATCAGTAAAGATAAATGGAAATTAATCATATCTCGTATCAAGCTTTTAGCAGGAATGAAAATCAATATCACATCAATGCCTCAAGACGGACGCATTACCATTTTCCTCACTAATGAAAAAATCGAAATTCGCGTTTCAACCTTACCAACCGCTTACGGAGAGTCCGTGGTTATGCGTTTATTAAGACCAAAGTCCATTTCATTAGATTTTGAAGAATTAGGTGTTCGAGGATTGGCCTGGGAGCGCTTAAAAGCCGAAATCGAACGCCCAAATGGCATGATAGTCACAACCGGTCCAACCGGTTCTGGTAAAACCACAACTCTTTACGCTATTCTTAAAAAACTAAATACTCCAGAAGTTAAAATCATAACCCTTGAAGATCCAGTAGAATATAAATTAACAGGCATCAATCAAAGTCAAATAGACCATGCTAAAAATTATACTTTTGCCAAAGGTTTGCGATCCATCCTTCGTCAAGATCCTGACATAGTCATGGTCGGAGAAATTCGCGACACCGAAACAGCCGAAATAGCCACGCAAGCGGCTCTAACTGGGCATCTTGTTATTTCCACTATTCATACAAATAATGCCGCCGGAGCTATTCCCCGCTTTCTTTCCATGGGAGTTAAACCATTTTTTTTAGCCCCTGCCTTAAATTGCGTAATTGGCCAAAGATTAGTACGACGATTATGCCCTGAGTGCAAAGAGCCAATCACTCTAGACGCCGCGCTACAAGCCGAGGTTCAAGAAACATTAAAAACCATTCCTCAATCAGCCAACATTAAAATTGATCTAGAAAATCTCCAATTTTACGGGCCAAGTGAAAAAACTAAAACTTGCAAAAAATGCAATGGATTAGGCTATAGTGGGCGTATGGGCATCTACGAAATATTTACCATGAACAAAGAAATCGAACACATGATTCTAGGATCTAATGTTTCCGAATATGATATGTTCGAAGTAGCGCAAAAATATGGAATGATAACCATGACTCAAGATGGTTTATTGAAAGCTTTAGATGGCATCACTTCCGTAGAGGAAGTTCTTCGTGTTGCTGGTATTGAAGCCGTAATCGAGGAAGCTGATGATGCAGAAATAGACGAACAACGTCAAAATACTACTTCCGAATCAGAATCTGATGCATAAAAAAGTTATTAAAAACTTAAACTACTTCTAATTTATTCTGCAGAATTCTAGTAAAAAATATAAAATTGGATAATTTTTTTGCTTTTGTTTTATCAAAAAAATTACTAAATTTCGATCTCAACTCGAATAATTTTTTTTTGCTTATTAATCCATTCCTGAATACGCTCCGGCCATTCAACTATCATTACGCTTTTCGATGTTAATAATTCTTCATCCAAATCAAGAGCAAAAAGCTCGCGAGCATCTTTAATTCGATATGCGTCAACGTGTATCAATCGTTTGATATTTAATACTTTATTATTGACAGTATAATTCCTTATAAGTGTAAAAGTAGGGCTAAGAGTTCGCTTTGATACACCGAGCTGTTTAGCTATATATTGAGTTAACGTTGTTTTTCCAACACCCAAATCGCCCTTCAATGCCACAACCATTGCTGGTTGTAATTTTTTAATCAAAAAATTAGCAACATTCTCCCAGTCATTCATTTTATCCACTGTAAAAATTTTAATTGTTTTATTATATTTTATCGTTACTTTCCTAGACATAGAATATTATCTAAACCTTGAGTTAAAACAATTTACTATAAAAAATTAATATAATTACACAAGCATAGATCTTTAATAGAAGTCAAAATTAATTTAAAAATAAATATAGTCGTAAATTAAGATTCAAAATATAAAATAAATAATCCTCTTTTAATTTTTAAATATCAATCTCAATAAATTTTAATTAAAGATTTAAGTTTATTTATAAATCCAATTCTGGTTTTGCATCAACTTTTTTCCAGTCAGGAATCTTTTTTTTCGCTATAATATTCCACAAACCTGCCGCCGCTATCATGGCCCCATTATCAGTATGCAAACCTTTTACCGGTTTCAAAAACGTGGTTTCAGGACATGATTTCTTTAATGCTTTCTTTAATTCAAATTGTAATTTTTTGTTAGCTGAAACACCTCCAACCACTGCAAAAGTTTTTGGTTTAAATTTTAATACCGCTTTTATCGTTTTAATAACCAGTACTTCCACTATCGCTTCTTGTATAGACGCACAAATATCTTTCATTTCTTTTTCCGTAATATTCAATTTTTTATCCCTCATTTTAAATCTCTCTTGCAGAAGGGCTCGCGTCGCCGTCTTAAGCCCCGAAAAACTAAAATCCAAAGATGGATCATGTAACATGGGTCTTGGTAAATTGTAAATTTTAGGATTGCCGTCAACCGCCAATTTGGAAAGTTTCGGACCTCCTGGGTATTCCAAACCTAACATTTTAGCTGTTTTATCAAATGCTTCACCCGCAGCATCATCTCTGGTTCTTCCTAATATTTTATATCTACCAAAATCAGTCATTAAAACCAATTCCGTATGCCCGCCAGATACTAGTAAAAATAAAATCGGAAACATCCATTTTTTACGATTAGAAAATTCTAACCAAGCAGATGCCAAATGACCTTCTAGATGATTGACAGGAATCAATGGTTTATCAAATAGCCAAGCCAACATTTTCGCGGACTCTATCCCCACTCTCAATGCCGTCGCTAAACCAGGACCTTGCGTTACAGCCACATAATCAATTTTTTCATTAATCTTTGATGTTTTATTCTTTTTCGACAATCCAAGAATTTTATCAAGTAAAAACACAATTTCCGCTACATGGGTTCTTGCAGCCACTTCAGGAACCACACCTCCGTAGCGCGCATGAATTGGAATTTGCGTAGCTATATAATGCTTTTTTATTTTAACGTAAGGTATTCGACACGAAACATTGGATGTTAGACACGAAAGACGTGACGTTAAAAGCGCGACCGACGTTTCATCGCAACTCGTTTCAATTCCCAGTATCTTTAATTCTTTTTGCTCATCTTTGACTCTTGCCATATAATGGCCTAATTATAACGAAAAATAACTACTAGTCAATTGCTTTACATTCATGCTCATAATACTCCTAAAAACCTATATTGATAAATACCAAACATTGCAATTTAATATTTAATAATCATAACTTACAAGTTAATAATTTAAACATATATTCAAAGTCTAAATCCTAATATTCCTTCTTTACTATTTATTACCGTAACTCATAATTTCATTAATATGTGGACATTTTACGCCTTGCTTTCTGCCATAACAGCAGCCATCATGACAATTATTGCCAAAATTGGATTAACAAAAATCGATCCCACACTTGCAACAACAATTCGCAGTTTTATTATGTTTATATTTATGTTGATCACTGCTTTCGTCTTGCAAAAACATAAATTAATTGAACAGATAAATGCTTCAGCATTTTGGACAATAATCATTTCAGCTATTTTTGGCGCTTTGTCTTGGTTATTCTATTTTTTAGCTTTAAAAGATGGTCCGGCTTCCAAAGTCGCAGCTTTAGATAGACTTTCGTTAGTATTTGTAGTCATTATGGCCATATTTATTCTCTCAGAAAAATTAACTTGGCAAATAAGTATCGGCGCTTTGCTTATGACGATCGGAGCAACAATCATGATAATTTAAAAAAGACTCATGTTCGAGTCTTAACTGCCACGATATCTAATAAAATTTCGACAAATTAATCTGTGATAAGAAGTTGATTGTTCAGATGGAAGCAAACCATAAAGATATTGCCATCTTTCTTTTATAGGTCGTCGCATTCTACGAGCTTTTTTCAAATTTTCAAGCATACGTTCAGCTTCCGGTAATACTTCTTCTGATAAACCTTTCATAACATTATCTATTCTACCTTCCATATATCGGAGCATCAAATATGAATAAGAAATTTTTTTTCCAACTATTTCTTTAAGATAAGATTTAAACTTAAATTTTATTCTGCAACCATTCTCATATTTGACCACAAAACCTTCACGGTTCTTAACTGATGGGTTATTAATCACTTGAATAACATCGCGCGTAGTTAAAAACCTCCAACGCTTAACTATTTGAATACCCAATTTACAACCCATACTTTTTAATTCATCATAGTTTAAATCGGCAAAAGTGCGCAAATCATAAGCGCCAATCAAAACAAATTTGACTTTATTATTATAATCGCACATCTCATGCGTTTCTGGATGAATTATTTCAACCAAAATAGTCAAGTGCCTGATATCTGTATTTTTCCAATTATTCTTCTCTGCTATCTGATTCAATATTTTATCAGCAAATCTCGTAGTTTTATTGACAAAAGAAACTCGAGTCGTTAAATGAAAAGATCCTTCATACCAAAAGATAATCCCCAAATGACCATCTATTTTCTCTAAAACTTCAAGTGGTTTATTTGGCGCTATTTTTGTTTCTGGATGCTCGCCCATATTAAAAAATTTTGGAAAAGGCAAAGCAATCAAATTTCCATTTCGATCAAAGACCAATCCTCTGCACAAACGCAACGGTTCAGTCCATCCAAACGGATATTTATATAAAACATTATGCGCTAAAAGCGAATATCCCAAGCCGATCAAAGGCAAAGTGGGATGGAAAAAAGGCGAAACAAGATCATTAATCGAAGGCATCCCCGATCTTTTTGTATAATCAAAAAGTTTCTCCAATGTACCCTCTCTTTGTTTTTGCCATATTCTATAATCGGCTTTTGAATACACATTGTTCAAAACCAAAAGCAAAACAAAATTCCGCAAATTATCAAATGCTTGAATTTTTTCCATTTTCAACTCCTTTGTTAATGTGCATTTGTATTGTAGCCATAAATAACAGTAAAAAACAAGATAGTTATTTAAAAAAATATCCTTCTCATGGATTCTTAAATTTGCAACTTTGCTTTCAGTGGATGTATCATAAATAAAATTATGTCAAAATACGGTTCCCTTGAAGTAATTTGTGGTTGTATGAGTTCTGGTAAAAGTGAAGAACTAATACGTCGCTTACGTCGCGCTATTATAGCCAAACAAAAAGTAATTGTTTTTAAACCCGGAATTGACAAACGCTGTTCAGAAGACACAATTAAATCAAGAAATGGCGTATCATATGAAGCGATTTCCATATATCAAATCTCTGATATTAAAAAATATTTAACTAACGAAATTAAGGTGATCGCTTTTGACGAAGCTCAATTTTTCTCTCGTGAATTGATTCAGCTTATTCGCGATTTAATCTATTCAAACTATCGTATTATTGTAGCCGGACTCGATACTGATTTTCGTGGACAATCTTTTGGTATCATGGCCGATCTTTTAGCCGAAGCGGATTCTGTAACCAAGCTTGATGCTGTCTGCGCGCTTTGTGGAGGACGAGCCACAAGAAGTCAACGTTTGATAAACGGCCAACCAGCCAAATATGATGCTCAACTCATTATGGTTGGCGGAGATGAAATGTATGAAGCCAGATGCAGAGATTGTCATCAAATTCCCAAATAGAAAACCGACTCAATGTCGGATTTTTAAGAAAATTTTTATCTGCGATAATCGCGTTTTGAACGAGCTTTTGAGCGTTCATTCTTTTTTGAACGATGATCAGGCTTAGACTGAGGCCAAAATCGTAACGATCGACGAGCCTCATGTTTATCAAAACGACGATGTTGATGCGGATGAGCTTTACGTTTATCGTGATTATTTCTATCTCTATGAACGAATCTCGATCCGTGCCCACGTTCTGGATGCGCCAAATAACGCAATGATTCTACTCGCCGTTTTTGCTGATGATAAAAAGGCTTAGAGCGACCGCTATGATAAGCGCGTTTTGAAGCAGAAGCGTGATAATGATTGTGATGAGCAAGCGTCGTACCCCGAGACGAAACGCTATGGCGCATATATACCATCTTAGGTGGATGATAATGTGTGGCATAAACGTATCTTGGTGGAGGGTTACCTCTCGAATATGTATGCACCGTGCAAGCTGACGACACAATCAATAAAAAAAGAACAAAAACTAATAAGGAAACTTTACCTTTCATGTCATTTCCTCCTTACTCAAACCATAAGTTAATTAATCAAATTTGTCAACCTAACAATGATGATTACATTCATAATGCACAATATTCAGGATATTTTTAATCTCATTGTATATAACAAAAACAAATAATGCTTCACCAGTTAAAAGGTCGCTAATTGTCCGCTCTCTTGATCTTCAAGATATCCTATTTTCTTCGACTGTCCCAAAATATTATCAAAAAAATCAGCAACCTCAATATTTGGTTTCAATTGCGATAAAGTTATCGGTTTTATCAAACTCAAACCCTCAAAATCCCTGCATCTTGAAAGCGCGACATAAATTTGCCCTGAAACAAACGCACCTCTACCCAAATCCAAAGTAACTTTATTAAAAGTTTTACCCTGACTTTTATGAATCGTTATTGCCCAAGCCAAACGCAAAGGAATTTGTTTAAAACTTCCAATTTCTTCCTGCATTAATTCTCGTGTTCGCTTATTATATTTACTACGATACATGGTCCATTTATATGGCTCAATTTTAATTGGCTTAACCAAATTATCCAATTGCACAATCACATTTTTATCTCCTCCACTCTCGCTTACAACATCCACCACCCAACCCAAACTTCCATTTACATATTGACCTCTTAAATCATTAGCCACACACATTACTCTCGCTCCAATCTTTAATGACAAATTAACTTCAGTCGGAGCATCTTTCTCTTTAAAATTACCTTGAATCGATCCTTCAAAAATATATTCTTTAGATTTTAATTCAACTAATTTTTTCTGATTTATATAATCCGCCGCTTCATTTGTCGTGGTTAATAAAATAGAATCTTCATCCGGTTCTCCCTTAATTATCCTTCCATTTATTTTTGCTAATTGCTCGCTAGTAATATTTCTATCTCTAATAGCGTCTAATAATTCAATAAAATATTCATCTTTTTGTCTATAAATTTTTGATAATTCCACATAATCAATTTGATTCAACGTGCGTAAATTTTGATAAGCTAGAGATGAAAAAAAATAAGGAGTTTTATATTTTTGATCAAAATGCCCTTTATCATAACTTGTAACCACAGGGGGCAGTTGATGCAAATCTCCTATTCCAATAATCCTAACTCCACCAAACGGCTTTTTATTTTGACGAATTATCTGCAAAAACAAATCCATAGCATCAAACAAATCTGCTCTGACCATGGAGATCTCATCTATTATAATAGAGTCAATTTTTCGATAAATATCAGATTTCTTTCTATTTTCAGCTTCAATTCTTGCCGTGGCCAAGTCCACAGAAGGCGGTATTTTAAAAAAACGATGGATCGTTTCTCCGCCAACATTCAAAGCCGCAACCCCCGTAGGAGCTAAAACTGGTATTCTTTTTTTGCATTGATCAACAAAATATTTAAGTAAAGTACTTTTTCCGGTTCCTGCTTTTCCCATGATAAAAACAAAAGCTTTGCCGTCTCTAATTTTTCGCAAAGCTTCTTCAAATTCCAACGTTCTTTCTAAATCCATGTTTTGTATTTTCCTTCTTCAGAGCCTTCATGTCAATAAATCAGCTACTATGTACAGTTAACCTTCAAGGGTGACTCTTTTTAACTGACTATCGCGATTTC
>CAZLVV010000020.1:0-20458 GCA_964563385.1 uncultured Gammaproteobacteria bacterium | reverse complement strand
TTCTTGAGCATATACTGATAATTTGAGACGGAAAGCATTTTGCCTTTCTTGCCAACCAAGCCCAAGGAATTGATAATCTTTCGGATTTGAGCGAGGGGATATTCGCCAGTTGAGTACATTTCAAAAGCCCGCTTGATATACTTTGCCTTTTCTTTGTCCACAGCGATACAGCGGGCGTTTTTGTCGTTTATATAGCCGAGTGGAGCCCAAGTGGGCCATATTCCATTTCGCAATTTCTGGCGAATACCCCTCTTTATATTTTCCGAAAGATTATCCACATAATATTTTGATTGCCCAAAAGCAATGGACAACATAAATTTTCCCTGTGGTGTCGGATCAAACCAAAAAGTTGGAAATTTTAGTGTGGTGATTTTTCCGGTATCAACTAAGTAAATTATCCGTCCGCCGTCTATGCTATTTCTCGCCAATCTGTCAGGGTGCCACGCTAAAATTCCCTCTGCTTCATTTTCCTCTATGCGCGAGATCATTTCGTTAAAAATTTCTCTGCCAGGCTCTTTGGCAGTTTTGCTTTCCACAAATTCACGGACGATATTCAAGCCCTCTTTTCTCGCGTATTCTCGCAATTCAAAAAGTTGCGCCTCAATAGAAAGGATTTGACGCTCGGGTTCGTCCGTGGATTTTCTCGCATAGAGGAAAAATTTTTTGGTTTGTAAATTTATGTTGTCCATATTGTTTCTAGATTAGCTTTTGGGTAATCAAAGAAAAATGCGCTCAACCTTTCGCCAAAGGCGAAAGAAAAAAGATTGGTTTGTAAAATTTCATTTTGCCAGAGCTTCGCTCTGCGAACTTTCGCATTGCCGACCGCACTTTGTTTTTGGATTTCGTTCCGGCCTTCAAAATTGCGGAAAAATACCATGCCGAGGCGCGAAGCGCCGAGGCAACATCTTTCAATTTTGCTGAATGTAAAACTTGGCGGTGTTTTTTGGACGAAGTTCGAACATTTTTTGAACAAAACTCCGAATAATTGCGCGCTTCGCGCGCAAAACCGAAACGCTCGGGCGGGCAAAAAGGAAGGGGGTTGGGGGGAAGGAATTTTTGCCCGCCCTCGCTTTCCGCCGCCGCCGAATTTCGTATTTTGCAAAGCAAAATGCGCCACCAGAGTTGATGTTGTCCTTGCCCCAACCCACCCGTGCGCGGACAACGACAAGGAATTCCCCAAAATCTTTGTTTGACGAAATGATGAAAATTTCATATACTAACCATTGATAAGTGATGATTTTAATACTATACAACTATAATAGTAGAACTATACGAATATGTCAAAAGAAAAATCCACAATCGGAGACAACATAAAAAAATACCGAAACAAACTCGGTATTTCGCAGGATCAGCTCTCAAAAAAGGCGGATTTGGCTTTTCATACGATTGCCAAAATTGAAGCTGGCTCAACCCCCAACCCGACCATTGAAACAGTTAAAAAAATAGCGGACGCGCTCGGCGTTTCGCTTGATGATTTAATGAAATAAAACTATGGCGCTATTCAAAATAAACAATTCAACAGTTAAAAAGTTAGTCGCTCGCGATCTTGATTTAGAGCGTAATCTTCAAGAAATCTTTGAAGCAAATTTAGAAGAAATTTTGAATATTGTTTTTCTTGCTCACGAATACTCAACAAGTTTTGGCGGAAGAATTGATACTCTCGGTATAGATAAAAACGGCTCACCTTGCATTATCGAGTACAAGAAAAACCAAAATGATAATGTTATCAATCAGGGACTTTCATATTTGCGCTGGCTACTTGACCATAAAGCCGATTTTGAGATTTTATGCCAAAACAAAAAAGTAGATATTGAGATTGATTGGGATTCGCCTCGTGTTATTTGTATCGCTGAAAGCTATAACAAATTTGATCTTGATACTGCGGATATTTTGCCTATAAATGTTGAGCTTTTACGTTATCGTATTTATGAGGAAAATATTTTATATGTAGAGCCAGAAAATTATCAAAAAGTTAGAATTTCTACATCTGGCATAGTAAAAAAAGCAAAACAAGGAAAAGAAAAAATTGAGCGACTACAGAAAACATATTCTATTGACGACCATTTATCAGGAATTGATAAGCAAACAGTTGATTTATTTCAAACTTTGCGGGAAAAAATCCTGTCGCTAGACGAAAATATAATTGAGGAAGCAAAAGCTAAATATATTGCTTACAAAACATCAACTAATTTTACCGATGTTGTCGTAAAGCAGTATGGACTTAAAATTTTCTTGAATGTAAAAAGTGGGCAACTAAATGATCCACAAAGCTTGGCTCGTGATTTAACGAAACCGAAAATGATTGGGCATTGGGGCAATGGCGATTACGAGGTTAAGCTTGAAAAAGAAAGCGAACTCGAAGCCGTTTTCGCACTTATTAAACAAAGTTACGATTTGAATAAATAGTTATGCAAAAACCATATTACAAAAAAGACGACTTCACTTTATATCAAGCAAATTGCTTGGATATTCTCGCCGAAATTCCTGAAAATTCGGTTGATATGGTTTTTGCTGATCCGCCTTATCTTCTCTCAAATGGTGGCTTTACTGTTCACGCTGGACGGCGCGTAAGTGTGAATAAAGGCGAGTGGGACAAGAGCAACGGACTAAAAAAAGATTTTGAATTTCATCTTGGATGGGTATGAAATTAACTTTTGATGAAAACGTTGTGATGAATTATAAAAGTGCTTCACAAAAAGCACGTGTTTTGACTGAAAATTGGGTTGATAATTACGTCTACTGCCCGAATTGTGGATGTTTGGAAATAGATAAGTATCCGAACAATCAGCCAGTTGCCGATTTTTTTTGTTCAAATTGTCGAGAAGATTACGAATTAAAAAGCAAGCAGGATTCTGTTGGTTCAAAAATAGTAGACGGTGCATATAGCACAATGCTTGAACGATTACAAGATAGCCACAACCCGAATTTCTTTTTGCTAAACTACGACCTTCAAAATCTTTCCGTTTTAAATTTCTTTGTTATTCCCAAACACTTTTTTATTCCAGAGATTATAGAAAAACGAAAACCTCTAGCTCAAACAGCGCGACGTGCGGGCTGGATTGGTTGTAATATTTTACTAAAAAGTATCCCGCAATCCGGCAAGATATTTTATGTTAAAGACAGCGTTATCCAGCCGAAGAAAAATGTTCTTGCAGATTGGAAAAGGACTCTTTTTCTGCGTGAAGAAAAAGAAATCTCAACAAAAGGTTGGCTTCTTGATGTAATGCGTTGCGTCGAGAAAATTGGCAAACCAGAGTTTACTCTGGGTGATGTATACGTATTTGAACGAGAGTTGAGTTCTCTACACCCAGAAAATAAACATGTAAAAGATAAAATTCGTCAGCAATTACAAATTCTGCGTGACAAAGGTTATCTCAAATTTATCTCGCGAGGATATTATTGCCTCTTATGATTTACACAGATTTACAAATTCAATATGATAAAATTAAAGCCTTTTTTAAGAATACAACAGAATATTTCGATTATTTAGATTGGAATGGAGAAAATTTATACGTTTGGGAAAATAATGAAATAATTGAGCAATATTCGTTTAAAGATTTGAAAAAAGTAGAATGTATATAGCTACTGCAGAAATTGGCGATTCCGAAATGCAACATTTGGATTATGCTTATGCCACAAGTTTGATTAGAACATTTACGGAAGATCCGTCTCTAGTTTTAACAATTCGGGGTAGAAAATATACTCCAGAATTTGAATTTTATGTCGGCAAACAACTGATAAAAGTTTCAAGTGTCCAAACAGAGGTGGACGCTGGTTATGAAGGTAAAAATCAGGTTGTGCTTGTTGAAGCAAAAAATTTTAGCGCAACAAATGTAATTATCCGTCAGCTTTATTACCCATACAGACAATGGCAAGAACATACAAACAAAAAAGTTGTTACCCTATTTTTTGATAAAGCACGAGGTTCAAATGTATATTCGATTTGGCAATTTGAATTTACTGATCCGAATAATTACAACAGTATAAAATTAGTAAAGTCGGGTAAATTTAGAATTAAAGAAAAATAAAAAAGATTAAGGGCGGCGTGCCAGTTTTCAACTGGCACGAAATTCGGCGGCGGCGGAAAGCGAGGGCGGGCAAAAATTCCTTCCCCCCAACCCCCTTCCTTTTTGCCCGCCCGAGCGTTTCGGTTTTGCGCGCGAAGCGCGCAATTATTCGGAGTTTTGTTCAAAAAATGTTCGAACTTCGTCCAAAAAACACCGCCAATTTTCACTTTTTGTGAAATCGTAAGGAATTGCCTCGGCGCTTCGCGCCTCAGCATGGTATTTTTCCGCAATTTTGAAGGCCGGAATGAAATCCAAAAACAAAGTGCGGTCAGCAATGCGGAAGCTCGAACCAATCTTTTTGAGAAAATCCCGAATCCTTTCGGGATTTTCTTTTTTGCGCCATTATTTTGATGCGGAAAAGATTAAAAAACTATCTAAAGATTAATTTACAAAGCCGTTTAAATTAGTTATTATTATAGCATCAAAAAAGAAATCTTTACATTTTATTATATATACTACAATATCGTGCAATTAAAAAATATGCCAAATAATAAGATTGCAGAAAACTTAAAGAAGCTTCGAGACAAAGAGGGTTATTCTCTCGAAAAAGTGGCTCGCCTTGCTGATTTATCGCTCAATACCATTGTTAAGATTGAAAGCGGAGTAAATACAAATCCAACAATAGAAACACTCAAGAAAGTTACTAAGGTGCTTACTTAATGTATCGGTTGAAGAGTTAATTTAAACTATATGTCTGAAAATTTTGAATTAAAGCCACCAATCCAAATTATTCCAGAGGTTCAACAAGAACGACTAGATGACGATATTGTTCTTACTCCTGAGCAACAAGAAAAAGAGGTAAAAGATGCTTTGGAAAGTGAAGAACTAAAACATGAAATAATTTCTAGTCTAAAAACTATAAATATTGGGCGAGTTATAGGCTTACTGAAAAAACGCACTGATTTGCAAGAACGAGTTTTATCTGACAAAGAAGTTAAGAGATCTGTTTATGATCGTTATCAGTGGCTGCTTTCAAGGGGCAATAGATCTCAAGCAAAAGAATTAGAAGCATTTTTGCGACTAACAGCAGAAGAGCGATTAGAAATTGATGTTAGCGAATTGGTAAGCTACTTGAAATCAAAAAATTTTAATCCCGACGCACTCAAAAATCACAATCTCACTGATGCTGAAATAAATCATCCAGAAGTTCAAAAACAAGCCACAAAAGTTGCCAAAGAATACATACGAAAAAATCAATTTGGCTTAGCGCAAAAAATAGAACAGCTATTTAATCTCCCTAAAGAAATTATTATCGATGCATTGTTGGAAAATAAGATAATAAAACCTTGGGATAAGTGGGAGAAAGTTTCAGATTTCAAAGAAAAATTTGTCTTGCCAGATTCTTTTACGCAACGAGTTGTGAGAGACAGGGTGTTAAATGGATGGGATCTTGACGAGATCATCACCGAACTTAAACGTAGTCCAGATATTAAAAGTCTTTTGATTGATGAGCATGTGTCTCAAAAAATCAACCAAGCTGTCATGAGAGCAATTTCTTTTGCGGATTTTGAAAAAGTAAAGACGCTATTTAGCACCTTCGATCTTCCGGAAACATTACGAGATAGTATAGACAGTTCTTCTGAGATATCAAAAGACAAATTAATAAATTTCGTTCGATATTTGAGTGCAGATAGCGAGTTTTCTGTTCTTTTTCCAAAGACCATGCAAAAGATAAGGGGAATGGTGTTAGAAACCATAGGGACAAATCTTGATTTAGCAGATTATTTTATCGAAAATTTAGGGGCATATTATTCTGAGCTGTGGGTAGCTAAATGTATTAAAAAAGCCATCAATCATTACTCAGTCGCATCAAAAGTGTTACATTCGGATTCTTTAGAATGGGCTAATGTTGCTTGGTTTGAAGAAGTAAGAGCTAAAGCCAAAACCATAGTGGAAGAGAATCGCGGTCATGGTACGGAAAAATTCAAAGAGAAAGACCCTTATAAGTACGATCAATTAATATTTAATGCTAGACACGCGCATATCGCCTCTGCGTTATCAGAAATTATGTGTGAGCAAGGAGGTGCAGAAAAATTAAAAGAGTTGGGCATCAACAGCAAAGAAATCTTGCCATTACTTGAAAAGGTGAATAAAAAGATAGGTGAAATATATAAAGACTTCCTAGATAACATAAGTTCAAATCAAAATATAAGTGAAGAGGATAAGCAAAGCTTGCTTCATCCTGAGACTAGTAAGGTAAAAATGTCTTCCCTATTAGACAATGTGAAGTCATTTGTCGCACGATTTATAACACAGGCATATTATCATGGATACAGTGGGTTTAATGAGACCATTGGTAATAAAAAATGGTTAGACAAAGTTGAGATCGAAGCTTTGAGAGGGTCTAGTCGCAAATACAGCTATGAAGAAGCTTTTATTAATGAAATTGATGTTCTCGTGCGCGAGGGATTTAATAAATATCTAAAAATTCACGAAGTGGATATTCCACTTTATGACAAGCTCTACGAAGAATTTGATAACCTTCGTGAAACAGGTCGGCATCCTCTTGAGGTATATCTAGGTCGTGATGGTATCTATGCCTACATTGGACGAAGGGCGCAAGATTTAGCGCGACGTAGAAAAATTGGGTTGAAAGGCAGAAAGGAGTTAAAAAAGATGGGTGAGGTGGTAGAAATAAATCCACAATATATAGTTTATCCTAGGTATTTTAGAGACAATCTTGATTATCAGACAAAGCGGCAATTTTTAGAGCAAGAAGGAATCAGCCCCGATGCTGATCCTCTTTTTTATGATACCGGCTACACCGGAACTATTCCTGAGCAAATTATGCGTGTGATGGATTTTGATTCAGAAGATATTGAACGTAGAATAAGATTATTATCTGCGCAAACTGTTCATAGACGTGTAAAAGGCATTCCAGAAAATGCAAGATCAGAAATTATTGAATATATCGAACACAATGCGAAGTTGGAAGAATCAGCAGAAGGATTGATAATTGATGATAAAACCGGAAAAATTCGTCACATTGCCAGACCAACTAGTCCCGAAGAGCAGTTTTATTTCATGATGGTAAAACAGGCGATCGCGCG
Source organism: uncultured Gammaproteobacteria bacterium (assembly GCA_964563385.1). GTDB lineage: Bacteria > Patescibacteriota > Patescibacteriia > 2-12-FULL-60-25 > 2-12-FULL-60-25 > MWCR01. The sequence goes on along the minus strand of CAZLVV010000020.1, from coordinate 13,341 downwards.
CCATTACTGGCTTCAAGAACAGCTACACCATGAACCTTCTGGCAACATCAATTTAGATTCGGAACATTATATGATTCGTATTAGACAGGATTATGCTCAATTTCTTCCAAAGAAGTTTATGGATGATCCTAAAACATTTTTTGAACAGCATGGTCAATTATTAAAGAGTAGTAAGGATGGGGGAAAATATCCTGATGAAGAAGTGATATTATTTAAACTAACAAATGGTACAGAAATAGTTGCTAAACGTATTGAGCTTCGTAAAGTTAAAGAAGCCAGAAAAGAGTTTTCAATTTTAATTGCGGCTAAAAAATCTGGTTTGCCAACAGCAGAACCAGTTGGATTCCTTTCGGGTAAAGAGGAAAAAGATGGTAGTTATTTATTAATGAAAAAGATTGAAGGTTATTCTGGGAGAAAATTTGAAAAAGAACTTAGAGCAAGCGGAAAGTATTCTGATAGTCAAATCCAAAACATTATGAAGCAAGTAGCAGAAAAGAATAAAGAAATAGCCGAATTATTTAGAACAACGCTTAAAATTGATAAGCGTTGGAGAATTAAAGATACAATAATTGAATTTAATGAGGAGACAGGAGAAGTTGAGACTGTAATCCCTATAGATTGGGAAAGAGTTAAAAATTTCAATCCCGATAATCCAAAAGAGATAGATGAAATTGTTTAAGCCCGTCACAAAAAAATTTCATCAACTTAATAGAGAATTTGGCAGAAGGACATAGGGGAATCTCTCCCACTAGGCCGATCGCAAGCAAAATCAGTTCAAATTTTTTTGAAAACACAATCAAGTTTCATATTCAGCAAAATCAAAAAATATCTCCTTGAAGCAAAGCTTTCTCTATATATTTTGCATTTTTCATTTTAATACGTAAAATCCATACCTTCATCTAAAATCTCATTAATGCTATAATCTGTCTATTCAAAAAAATATTCTATATATTTGTATGCTTATAATTTGGATTTTAATTTTCATTGTTTCATTAGTGGCTTTGGTAAAAGGTTCGGATTGGCTTATTGAGAGCGCTGAAAAAATTGGTCTTTCCCTTGGGCTTTCTCCGTTCATTGTCGGCGTAACTATTGTTGGAATTGGCACATCTTTCCCAGAGCTAGCCTCTTCTTTGGTGGCCGTGCTTAAAGGCGTTACCGATGTCGTAAGCGCCAATGTTATCGGTTCCAATATCGCCAATATTTTATTGATAGTGGGAATTAGCTCCATACTCGCTAAACGTCTCTCGGTCAGTAAAAATCTTATAGATCTGGATTTACCATTATTGGCTATTTGCACAGCCATACTATTGGTCGTTGTGGCTGATATGCGCATAACTTTGGGCGAATCGATTTTGATGTTGGTGACATACGGAGCTTATCTTTTTTACACGATTTACCATAAAGATACAGAAGACCCCGAAGCAATTGCAGACGCAAAAATTAGTTTTAAGAAAAGATTTGCCAAAGCGCAACCAGAAAAAACCGCAAAATTACCAACTCGTCCTAAATTAAAAATAGTGGACTTTGTTTGGTTGATTTTGGGTTTAATTGGCTTGGTATTCGGAGCCAAATATTTGATAGACGCTTTAGTCATAATTTCTTCAGAACTAAATATCGGCACAGGAGTAATAGCAATAACCGCAGTGGCAGTAGGCACATCTTTGCCAGAGTTACTCGTCTCCGCCAAGGCGGCTTTACAAAAAAAACCCGAAGTGGCTCTTGGTAATATTTTTGGATCCAATATTTTTAATTCTTTAGTTGTAACCGGTGTTCCTGGCTTGTTTAGCACATTGCATTTAAGTAACGAAATTTATTATATTGGCGTTCCAATGTTAATTATTTCCACTTTGTTATTTATCATTTCCGGAATCTCTCGCCGTATCCACTTATGGGAAGGGTCTTTTTTCTTGGCCCTTTATGTTTTATTCATGGCAAAATTATTTAATTGGTTTTAGAGAATAAAAATTCATGGCTCGCGGTCACTAAAAACCATATTTTTACGACCAACTTGTTTTCATAAAAAAACCTCTTGATTTTATCAAGAGGATTATGGTGCACGTACCTGGACTCGAACCAGGGACCTTCACAATGTCAATGTGACACTCTAACCAGCTGAGCTATACGTGCTTATTAATTGCTTGCTGAAGTATAAAGAATAATTAGCAAGTTGTAAAGATCTAATTTTAATCTAAGTAAAAAGATAATTTTCTTACGCAATATACGTTTTTGTTGGAATTCTTTTCAGAAAAAGCTCGTTATAATTATTTTTTGTTAAAGTTCAAGATTTACTCATTTGTTACTTTTTCATCTTTATTCCTTTTTCTTAATTTTATTGTTTAATTCATCCATAATATTCGTTACCCCCAAAAAACAATTTTCTCCATCCCACAACATAGGCACGCCCATTTGATATTCCGGAACCTTGCAATACAGTATTCGTGCAAAAAATTCACGATATCTTTCATCATCTCCATAAGATTCTTTGGCTATTATATTCAATTTTTTATCCAAACCTGTCCGTTGGATTTCAAATTTTACTCTTTCGCAATGAGTGCATCCTTCCGCCCAATATAAAATTAACGCTCCATCATTTGTTTCATCAATCAATTTCTCTTTTGTAATCTTTGAAACGCTCTCTTTTTTTGGTGAACTTGCATCCGTCGCCATGTTACAACCAGCGCCAAGTATGGCTATACAAACAGTCAAAATAGTAACTATCTTAATCATAAAAATATTGTATTTTCGTTGTTAATTATTGCATTATGCATTGTTGATTTAGCGCTACAAATTGTAGCAATTGTGGCCAATAAAAAGAATTGTATGGCCAAGTCATTTTTAAAATATGGCATGTCTACCATTCCTTGAATCAGAATAACAATTAAAGGAATTATCCATATAATCTGGCGCGCGTCTTGTATTGCTCTTTTCTTATCTTTTACTCCGTTTACGTCAGCAGGTTTTGATGCGGAATATAAAACATGAATGATCCAAGTTGCAATCAATCCAATAAACGCAAGCAATCCCAAAAATCCGGTTTCAATCCATAACATAAGAAAAATATTATGCGGATGAGGAAAAATCTCCATCCAAGACGCTTTATGATAAGGGATAATGGCTATCGGATAATTTCGTAAACCGCTTCCCCAAAACGGATTATCTTTAATCAGATTCCATGATTCTTTCCAGATAATCAAGCGCACCGAGCTTGACCATTTTTTAGTAGACATTAAATTATCATCAATCGTTTGCGGATGCAGTTCTGTTCCATATATCTGCCAAGCAATTAAACCCACACTCAAAATTCCTATTATAGTCAAAATTAATCCAATAATTCGCATCTTTTTATGAACAATAAATGTAAGCGCAATGCCGATTCCAAATGCCAATATTCCGCCCATGCTTTTAGATAGTGTTGCGCCAATCCCAGCGCATATTGTTGCCAAAAGAAATATAAAAGAATATCCGTCAAAACGTTGTGTATCATGCGTTACACATTGCGCAAACTTAATAAAGTTAACAATGCCAAACGGCACGATAAATAAAGACAAACCATTAGGATATCCAAAAACACCCGTTGCTCTTCGTCCAATTTCCGCATTCCAAGGAGAGTGAATTCCCCAACCGGTTATATATTGAAAGATTGCATAAATTCCAAGCAGAATTGTGATAATAGCTATTGATAAGAATAATTTAATCAAAACCTCTCTTTTGTCATAGAGCCACTTATCAGCAATTTTATTATTCGCATGGAGTAATTGAGATGTGGAATATAAAGTACTAATCAGCACAATAAAAACAATGACCGGCTCTAATACAAACGCCCGCCAATGTCCAAAAGCTCCCCAGCTATCTTGCGCTATAAAAACAGAAAAAAGTGTTACTACAAGCCAAATTATTAAAGGCCAAAACCATTTGCCAATCGAATTTAGTATTCCTGATATTATATTGTGCAAAACCATTATCCAATTACGCCCAACATTCACTATTTGATTTTTACTAACATATATGAACCAAATAACCATCAAAGTTAAAACATAAACTTCAAGAGCTGTTGTTGGCAGTGGTCCAATATTAAACCTCGCCACATACAAAGGTAGGGCAAAGGGAAGTAAAATTATCAACCAATCCAATATTTTATCTATCATTATCCGTAGTGTAGAGAATATTTGCCAAATAGACAAATCAATATTATGAATTCATCGTTCAATTTTTGATATTTGATATTGGACAAAATCATCACAATTCAAGGCAAAATACCTTATTTAAGCAGAGGTTTATTGTTTAACTGTCATATTTGCATATATTTTTGGTTTTATATAAAGTGATAATAAATTCTTTATTTTTTTATTATGATAAATTTTTTAAAACGATCATTTATTTTTGGGTCCCTTCCTTTTGCATTGGGTATGGTTATTTTGGCTTCCGGTTGCGCTAAGCCAGTCGAGCACTTAACGCAAAATCAAAATTTAATTCGTGAATATATCAATACAGATCAAGGTTATTCTTTAGCTTATGACGCTTCCATTGTTTCTTTAAGTATTGATATTAATGAAGATTTAATAGAATCACCCAATTTTTCTTTTTCTCAAGGTGGTAGTGCTAGGGTTCAAGTTTATCCCAATCCTGAAAAATTAACTCCTCGCGAATGGCTTGATTCTCAATATCAAGAGTATGCAGGGGCTTGGTATGGCGAGTATGCCGATGTTTCAATCAACGAACGCCAGGCTGTTTTGGCCACCGTTTCCAATGAGTGTTATATTCAATACGCAATCATCTCAAAAGACGATTTTTTGTACACAATGCACACTGAAATTTGTTCTGATAATTTAAACGAACCGTCGAGCGCAGAAAATGAAAAATCTGCCTCAATCAAAGCGTATCAAGATATTCTAAATAGTTTAAAAATTGATTAAACATTTTCAATCAACTGCGGACCTTTACGAAAACTTATAATTTCTTTGATTGTTTCTTTGGAAATAGCTTTTGTAACCAAAATCAAAATTGTATAAATTAACATACCAGCTATAATCGGAATCGGTAACCAAAAGTTTCTGATGGGCAATATCATTAAACCCATAATGACCGAACAGAAAAATATTTTTGCTATGGTTTTTACGGCAATAATGTTGCTTGCCGATTTGTAAGCAAACCAAGTTGCCACCATCGCCACCGATCCCTCCGAGAAAACCGTTAGCCAAGACGCCGCCCACATTCCGTATTTGGGAATAAAAATTATATATAAAATCAAGGTTATGATTGCCACGATTATATAAGTTGGAATCATGGCTTTTTGTTTATTGATAGCAACAACCACATGAGATGAAATAGTGCCAAAATATATCATAACCGTGGCCAAAGTTAAAATTTTAAGTATACCTCCGGATTCGGCAAAATCTTCGCCCGATATAAAGATCATGGCCTCTGTTCCTATCACCAAGATGCCGATAAATAACGGAAAAGCAAACAACATCATTGCCGAATATGATTGTCTTAAGAGGTGAGAAAATTTTTCTTTGTTATTTTTTGCCCAGGCATGCGCCATAAGGGGGAGCATGATGCCGGCCAGCATGAACGGAAAGGTAATTAGTATTTCTAAAACCCTATAAGCCGCGCTGTAAATACCTACTTCATTTGGCGTTCTAACCAATGAGAGAATAAAAGCATCTGATTTAAAATACAATAAATTAAAAAATATTGAGACCCCAATCGGCCAAGATCTTTGCAACAATTCTTTCCAAAAATCCGGATCCCAATTCCAAGTAAAGCTCGTATATTTGCGTGCCACCAGCCAATTAATTAGCAAATTAATGATACTTCCCAATGAAACAAAAATAATGATTACCATTAGTCCAGAGTTTAAGAATATAGCTATCAACAATCCCAATAGCAAAACAGCTCTGCCAAGAACTTCAGAAATCGCTACCACATGCATCTTTAAATGTTTTTGCTGAACTCCAATTACAACTTGATTCAAAGCCGCCGCAAAAAAACTAATCCAAAGCGCAAACATTATTAACTTCACCTCAAAAGCGTAGGGGAATAATAATCCAATAAATGGCGCAACTCCCAAAAGTACTAAGCTAGTTATTATTCTAAATGTCATCGTGGCGCTTACCGCCCTCCTCTCATACTTTTCATCGTTTTTATGTTCGCCTAGCATTTGTACTAGCATTACATTAATTCCTAGATCTAATATGATGGCAAAAATTTGAAAAAAAGCGTTAGCTGTGGAATAATAACCAAAGTCAAGTTGGCCTAAGTAGCGGGTCATCAGCGCAATAATTATTACTCCAAATATTGTGGAGATAATTTTACCCAACGCTTGCGCGCCAGTATTCCAGGCGATTATCTTGATTGTGCTCATGCCAAGCATTTTCCCATAAAACAGCTTTTTAGTCTAAAAATATGACAGATATTATTCCTCAAACCGAAGCGAAGCGCATAGTTGCTCGCGGACGCGAAGAGCGCGCCATGAGAATGGCTCAAGGTCTTAAACCTTCCGAAGAAATTCCTAAAATGGATCTAACCCCTCCAACCAAGCAAGAAACTCGCGAAGAGTATATTCGTCGTTGCGAAGAACATCATTTGCCTAGTAAGTTTAAAGATTCCGATCAGTAGATTTCTTAAAAGACATTTATTCAACATTACGTATATACTTGTACAGTCTGGCCTGTACTCGCAGAATCAAGCACCTGTTTGCTCAAATATACAAACAACCGCAAGGCTCGGTATACGCTTGCCCTTCGGAGCGGACTGTGGCTGTAAAACCTTAACGGGTTTTTTGTGATATAATTTTGTGATATAATACAGTTGTTATGAATCATTTCGATATTCCACCAAGCCCATCATCAACCAATTCAAATCCTTTTGATGTTTCTACAAAAGAATTCGCAAACGCACAAGAACGTATTGAACGATTTGTAGATACTCGTTTGAATCAGCTTTTAGAGGAGCAATGTGAAAAAGTAAATGAAGGAAATAATGGCTTCATCTTAAAACTGCATATCAAAGATATACCGGAAGATGTTTTGATGACTCTTAGGGAATCCGGTATTATTTTAGAATCTGATCAAGCTGTAAAAGTTCTGAAGTTTTATGTCGGGGGTAGTGGCTTAAGGGAATTTAAAATGCAACAGAGAGCATATGAGATATTATCCAAACATGATAGAGGGTCAGAAGTTGCCAAGATACCAAAACCTCATTTTTATCGCGATCTGACTATTTTGCCGTCCGTTAGAGAAAAGCTGATAAATATGGGAGTCAGAAAAATTGGATCCAAAGTGGAGCTTTTGCTTATGGATTTTGTCCCCGGCGAAGATCTGGCGACAATAATGTTTCGTGAAATTATTCGCATCAGCCCATACACAAGGGATCTTTTGCACCAGCTTAATAGCTTAAGTTTCCAAGATTTGGAGGTCGAGCTTCCAAGGGCTTTGGGTTTACCGCAAGCTAAATCAACATATAGAGATGAGGCCGATCGCCAAAATCAAGAGAAACGCCAACAGATTTTGAGATATGATGCTATTCATGCAGAGTTGGTGAAACGTGGGTTTCGTTTACACCCGACTATTTTAAAACAAGTACGCTCAGCCATGAATTTACTTCATGATAATGGAATCAGCCACAGGGATGGTCATCATCGAAATTTTATGATCGTCGGTGATCCTTCGGCGGACGCCCTCAAACCACCCCAAGTATATATTATCGATTTTGGTAGCGCGGTAAGTTATGAGGGCAGTTATGATGAAAACAAAGATAAAATTTACAGAGAAGGTTGGGGTAGCGGAGATCCTAATCGGCTTACGGACGAGGATATTTTGGCTTCATTGGAACGTTTATCTGGCGGAGGCGAAAATCAGCTATCCAAAGCAGTTGAATTATTTAAAAAAAGATTGGAAAAATCTCGCAAAGAGCTTTTAAGTGAACGCGAAGGTCGGAAGTTCGTGGACAAGCTTAAAGACATGGCGGAAAAGGGTGAAACGGATTTTACGTCACAATATGCAAGCGGTCCCAATAGGCCCGCTCGACCGCTTTCTTTTATGTCAGCGCTTTTGGAATTACGTTCCCACAACTTAATAACTGAAGCGCAGCTAATTCAAAATATTAAAGTAGCTTCTGAACTTTCTGATCGAAGTGAAAAATTAGAATTGGCCCGCGCCTTGGTCGTCTTGCAAGGCAAATAAAAAATAACTGCCTAAGTTGCAGTTATTCGATAAAGTCTGTAATGGGCATGGACGCTTCTATGTCGCCATTACTTGGATTAACAAGTATAACCGATGTTTGGTCCGTAGAAATCGCAACCCGTATTCCATTTTCGTGCGATAGAAGTAAAAAACGATCGACTCTGGCTTTGTTCGCCTCGTTTAGTTCCGAATATTTTATAACTTGTTTCATTTTTTGTTCGTATTGTGTTTTTGGTCAGTAAAAAAATATAACATTGGTTTTTCAATATGTCAACTTTGGCTACTCGAGAGAGGATGTACTTTTCTTAATTCAGCAAACATCTTAAAAATGCTCTTATCAAGTTGATGAATAATTTGGCTAAATACTGCTAAAAAATTACTTTTACACATTGACCCAACGTTGCACGGTCTATAAAATAATATATATTGATACCGATGCATAAAATTGGTATCCAATCAAAAATTCATATGTATCATCAAAAAAGGAGGAAGACTGTTTTTTATCGTTTGTTGGCAATTACAATGTGTTTGTTATTGGCGATATCATTTTTAGTTACTCTCTCTTCAAGGGTTTTAGCAGCTACCATCGTTCAATCATCCACTGTCAATTTAACCACCGGCGAAACAAAAACCGTTTTTGTATCCATAGAGAATAAAACCAATTACACTTGGTACGGAGGTCTGGATAAAACATCTCTCTATCTTTATGGCGATACAACAATCTTCAAACATTCAAGCTGGCCAAAAAACGATTTGCCTACAACAATCAACCAACGATCTGTAGCGCCAGGGCAGATCGCAACCGCAAGTTTTCAGGTAACTGCCCCCAAAACTCCTGGTACTTATTCTGAAAGGTTTTTATTAGGAGATGGAAAGACTTGGCACAATTTTACGGTTATTAAAATAACTTTTGTAGTTTCAGCGTCTTCCTCATTATCAGAATCTTCTTCAAGCTCTCAATCTCCATCTTTATCTACAATACCAACCACTCCATCTCCGGCCTCATCCGCCGGTATTGCCAATACCAAATATTATCTAGCCGAAGTTATCGAAAAAAGCGGATCTGAGTGGCAAGTAAATCCTGGTCAGCTTTTTGTTGTCAACATAAAAATTAAAAATCGTGCCGAACGTACTTGGCAACGCGAAGGTTATGGGGCAGTAGCTATTTTAAATAATCAAGAAAAAAGTCTTTTTTGGGATGGTTCTTGGGTGGGTAATCGTTTAGTCGCAATGCAAAACGAAGCTTCTGTTTCCGGAGGACAAATCGCCTCCTTCAATATTCAATTACGCGCTCCAAATACACCAGGATTATACAATGAAACTTTCGAGATGTATGTTGATGGCATTAGTCGCGTCTCCGGATCTTCATTCACTTTGCCAATTCGTGTTCGTAAGTCTGATGAATATGTTTTAAATAACAACAATAATAATAGTTCAGTATCCACGGTTTCATCCGGCAGTTATAGCGGTAAAGTTTTATTAGAGCCTCGTGGTCCTTTTGCGGTTCCTGGAGGTTCGGTGCTTTCATTAAGCTATGGCATAAAAAATATCGGCACAGCCGTTTGGAACAATCAAGCAATTAAACTTAAAGAAGTTTCTCCGACCATAGGGGAGAACTTATCCAGTGTTAAAGATTCTTCTTGGCCATCTCCAACAGTGGCTGTTCAAAAATCTTCTATTACCGAGCCAGGTCATTTACAGATAGTTAGTTTTAATATCAAATCGCCGGCCAAATCCGGTCAATATACCGTACGTTTTGCAGTCGAAGCCGATGGAAACGAGGTAGAATATTTTAATATTCCTGTCACGGTTACTGCCGATGGTTATATAGAACCAGCCCCGTCAAACCCCTCATATCCCCCCACTCCTTCAATTCCAACTAATAACACTAATCTTCCCACTGAGCCTATAATCCGAGTCGGTCTTTATGCAACAACCGATGATACTTTGATGGTCGCAGGAGTTTCTACGGGTTTCAATTTAACACAAAACGGTCAAGTTATCTGCTCTTTTAATCGAGGCGAAGAAGCAAAAATATTTTTTGATCGAGTTAATAAAGTTTATAAAGCATCGGGTCCGCGTTGCCAGTCTCAATCCACGCAATTTTATGTGGCCGTTGCCCCAGATGGTATTTCTCCTCTTGAAGTTACAGATTTTTCTCGACCAATTTCTTGGCTCCCCGGAGCCAATGACAACAAATTCCGTGGAAAATTAGAATTGCGCTTTACTCCGGCTACAGATAAAGTTTGGCTTATTAACGAACTTCCCATAGAATGGTATCTCAAAGGCATAGCCGAAACATCTGAACTATCACCAATCGAATTTCATAAAACCCTTCTAATCGCCGCGCGTACTTATGCCATGTATCATATCGAGCGTAATACCAAACATGCTAATGAGTTCTACACGGTTGATGCCAAATATGATCAAGTTTATCGTGGCTATGGTCAAGAAATTCGTTCCCCAACAATCGTGCGCGCTATCGATGAAACGCGTGGCATAGTTGTTTCTTATGAAGGGAAAATCGCTATTACTCCATATTTTTCTCGTTCTGATGGTCGTACGCGCGATTGGAGCGAGGTTTGGTATGGTTCAGTCGATTGGTGTAAGAGCGTATCCGTTCCGCAGGATATTGGCCAAACCCTTTGGGGTCATGGTGTGGGCATGTCCGCTTCTGGCGCTCTTGCAATGGCCGCCAAAGAAGGTAAAAGCTACGAACAGATTCTCAAATATTTTTATACGGGAATAGATCTAAAACCTTGGTACAAGTAATTTAAAACACCGGTAAATTACCGGTGTTTTTTGTAAATCTCTTTTATTGTATTGGTTGTTTATAATACGCCGGTTCTTTGTCTTTAGTGATTTCTTGTTCGTGTGTTCTTTGATCTCTTTCACAAAGTTGTAAGATTATTTTTGCTACTTCTTTTGGATCAGGCACGTCTTCAAAAACGAATCTAAGAGTTTCGCCTGCCGTTTGTGCATAAACCATTCCATAATTAAAAACATGACTTAAAAATCCATGTAGTTCCGAAGTAACATCCTGCACTCGATACAAACGCACTTCCGAACGCACGCGTGTAAATAATCCAGTATGTTCTATATTGATAATGCGTCTCGTTGTTAAAATCCAAATATCGAGCCAATAGTCCAAAAATTGTTGAAAAATAAACAGTAAGGCAAATAATAAAAATGCGGAAATAAATAAAATAAAAACTATTAAACCCGCCTCAGAACTAAAAAACTCGATATTCATCCCACGTATCAGCAGGTAAACGCTTACCGGAATAATAAAAGTTATAAGCATACCCACATACAATCCAAACAAAGTTAAAGGATGTCTACGATAAACTTTGACTAGTTTTTCATTTGGTAAAAGACCTGGTAGTTGACTTATATCGATCATATAATTTTAGATAACAAAAATCGATTCATAAATCGGTTGAAAATCCAAACCTGATTGTAGATTCATTTGGCTTAAAAATAGGAGTGTCCCGACAACAATAGCAGTAGATGCTATCATAAAAATAATAATACTCCATTTTGTTATTGGGTGCTTTATACCGAATTTTAACATTTGCATTATGCTTAATCCGGCAAAGAGTAAAAACACGGCTACCGCAATAAGCCAAATTATTACGATGATTGCTATTGGTATCATGCTATGATTATAGCACAAATAAAAATCCCGCAATATGAGGCGCTTTTACTCCGTTTCATCAGGTGCTTCTTTATTTAAATGTTCAAACGCTGATTTAGTAGCCATTCTTCCTCGTGGAGTGCGTTTGATGAATCCTTCTCTTAATAAAAATGGTTCAATAACATCTTCAAGCGTAGCCATATCCTCATTCATTGAGGCAGCTAAAGTATTCAGACCAACCGGTCCGCCGTTAAATTTTTCTATTATCGCAAGCAAAGTTTTTCTATCCGTTTCATCCAATCCGTGTTTATCTATCATTAGAGATGTTAGCGCCGCATTAACTGTTTCTGGGCTCATTAAACCTTGAGCTCTGACTTGAGCGTAATCTCTAACGCGCCTAAGCAGGCGATTGGCTATGCGCGGAGTTCTGCGTGATCTGCCCGCGATTGATGCGGATGTGGGCTCATCTATTGGCACATTTAGTAACATGGCACTTCTGGCTACAATTGCCGACATTTCTTCCGGTCCGTAAAAATCTAAATGAAAATGCGCGCCAAATCTATCGCGCAGAGGAGCGCTAATCAAGCTCAATCTTGTTGTCGCGCCAATTATCGTAAATCTCCGCAGATCCAATCTAAGTGTACGCGCCGCTGGTCCCTTGCCGATAACAATATCCAAAGCAAAATCTTCCATAGCAGGATATAAAACTTCTTCGATGCTTTTGTTTAATCGATGAATTTCGTCAATAAACAAAATATCTCCCTCTTCCAAGTTGGTTAAAATAGCCGCCAAATCCCCAACTCTTTCTAGGGCTGGCCCGCTGGTAACTTTGATTTCCGATTCCATTTCATGAGCTATAACATGCGCTAATGTAGTTTTCCCCAATCCCGGAGGGCCATAAAGCAAAACATGTTCGCATGGCTCGTTTCTGCCTTTTGCCGCTTCCAGTAAAATACTCAAATTGTCTTTTATCAAAGGTTGACCAATAAATTCTTTTAATAATTTTGGCCTTAAGCTAATTTCTACCCGCTCCTCCTCGTTAATAATTTCGGGCATTGTTAAAAACTCTTCTTCCATAGTTTTTCGAGCTTATCACAACATCAATCAAATACCAAACTTGAAAATCTTTTAGTCATCAATAAAACAAATTATAGTTTATCATTTCAAACGCACACAATAAACCTTTTATTAACTATCGTTTCAAAGTTTGTTAGATCCATCTTAAGAGGTATAGAATAGGATAAGTTACAATTAATCAATCTCATGACTTATTAAAAAATAATTCATACCATTGAATTAGTCAGATAAAGTAATTCTGTTTTGATATGCATAAGCTCAGATACATATGGCACTCCTTGGATAAGCAGGGAGTATGCAAATCAAACGTCTCGGATATCAAGTAAGGGGCTTTTGGAAACTTAACGATTATGCCATACGCTATACCCGTATGGTCACAAATGAAGCTCAAGACAGAGCTAAAATACTTGCCCATTGGCAAATATATGGCCTAGCCTCAACTTT
>CAZLVV010000019.1:0-22366 GCA_964563385.1 uncultured Gammaproteobacteria bacterium | reverse complement strand
CTTAGTTACCCTTAGATGCCTAGATAGTTACCCTTAGAGGTTAACTGTACAAACTATTGACATGAATACAAATACCTGGTAGATTTGGATATTGCATATATTTCCTCGCCTCAACGGAGTTTATCATGCAAAGCACCTTAAACGATCCATTGCGCCAACTTTCACTAAAACATGATTTCCAAGTTTATGAAACGCCTGCCAAGCTTTATGAACTTACACCCATTTTTTTACGCGAGCTTTTTGATCAGGTGATCCATTATGGTTTTCCTGACGCGCCTCTCTCGTTAAAAAAAATCTTGTTTCTTATTGTGAATAATAAACCGATAATAGCTACAGCATCGTTAGATCATGATTTTTTGATGTTGCGTGTCGGTTTTTCACATATGGAATCATTTTATCTAATTACATCTAATGGTCTTATTTTTTGGGAAAACTGTTTGCGTGTTTCTGATATCATGAAAGCATCAGCCAATCTAGATCAGATAATGGAAGAACGTGGTTTTTATGACCGTGCTTCAAACTCTCGCGTTGATCTGATTGAAGCTAAAAGCTTTAAAGTAAATGAAGTTTTTGCGAAACCCTTTTTGACCTATGTTTTGCCATTACAAAGGGATTATGAGATCTCCGAATTATTCGACCAGCCAAAACAAGTTGTTACTTTGCACTTATATGGTAGAGATATAGCATGCAAACGCGATGAAGCAAATATGATTCGCAAAACATATACACCACTGACACAAAAAGATGTTCAGAATATGGTTAAATGTCATATTCAAAATATACAAGCGCAAATGAATCCAAAACGCTATTCATAAAAAATCATAAAAATCCGCTTTTTGATATGCTTGAAGCGGGATTTTTTTATAATTATTAGGCGCTAAACAACACCACGTGTTCTTGCTGTACGTTAAATACCCCTCTTTTTAATGATTAAAATTGATGAGTATTTTTACGCTCCATGACATTTTTTGAATTTTTTTCCGGATCCACAAGGACAAGGGTCATTGCGACCAATATTTTTAAATTTGGGATCAGCATTATTTGGTTTTGATGACGAGGAGGCTGATGCTTGATCTGATGTTTTAATAGCTCCGGAAAAAATGAGAGGTTGGTTACTCACGCGAGGTTTAAAAAATTGCAGAGCTGTTCGTTGAGCTATGGGAATCTTAAAAATTGCTTGAGCGACTTGCTTGCTGATTAAAGCATTAAGTTCATTGAACATGCGATAAGCTTCGCGCTTGTACTCGACAAGCGGATCATGTTGAGCATATCCCTGTAAACCAATACCACGACGCAAATGATCAATGGCTTCCAAGTGATCTACCCAAAGCATATCATAAGCACGAAGTAGAATCCCTTTTTCCAATTCGTTCATCATGGCCGGATCAGCAACCGATTCCTCGATTTTAGCATAAGCGGAACGGGCTAATTGCATTAACGATTCTATTATATTTGTGCGTTGATCAATAATAGAAACTTTTTCATCGACAAGACGCTTTTCTGCCTCTTGCATTAAATTATCGGAATTGAATTCTGCTGGCAATAAAGCATTGACCGACTTGCTAATTTCTTCGAGATCCCAAAGAGTTACATCATCTCCACCAGTATGAAAATAAGTTACGCGCTCTACCTCATTTTCCACGAATTCTAAAATTAATTTCTTTAATGGACGCTCGCCTTCTATTGTGGCTTTGCTTGAATCTTCTAAAATTTGTCGACGTTGAGCATAGATGGCTTTACGATGTTTGTTGATGACATCATCATATTCCAACACATGTTTACGAATATCAAAATGATGACCCTCGACCTTGCGCTGAGCCGCGGCTATGGCTTTTGATAAAACGGAACTTTCTATGGGTTGATCCTCGGGCATTTTGAGAAACTCCATGCGTTTTTTCATGGAATCTGAGCCAAAAATACGCATCAAATCATCTTCAAGCGAAACATAAAATTGCGTTGTGCCCGGATCTCCCTGACGACCAGCGCGCCCACGAAGCTGATTATCGATACGGCGAGATTCATGGCGTTCGGTGCCGAGGACAAAAAGACCGCCCACTTCTTTGATTTTTTCTGCTACTTCTTTATCAGGAGGATTGCCTCCGATGATAATATCCACACCACGACCAGCCATATTGGTGGCAACCGTAACAGCGCCTGCTTTGCCAGCCTGGGCGATAAGTTCACCCTCTTTTTCGTGATTTTTAGCATTTAAAAGATTGTATGGGATACCTTCCATTTTTAACAATTCGCCTAAAATCTCATTTTTTTCGATAGAGGCTGTGCCCACAAGAACTGGCTGACCTTTAGCACGTAATTCTTTTATTTCTCTAACGACCGCTTTGAATTTGCCCATCTCTGAACGATATACGCGATCAGGCAAGTCAATGCGTCGGGCTTCTTTATTTGTTGGAATACTAACCACTTCAAGATTATAAATTTTAGCAAACTCTTCGGCTTCGGTTGAAGCTGTGCCCGTCATACCGGCAAGTTTATTATAAAGGCGAAAAAGGTTTTGAAAGGTAATGGTGGCCATTGTTATTGATTCGCGCTGAATTTTAACATGTTCTTTGGCTTCAATCGCTTGATGCAAACCTTCGCTGTAACGTCTGCCGTACATGAGACGTCCTGTAAACTCATCAACAATTAAAATCTCACCATCTTTAACCACATAATCTTTGTCTTTTTTATATAAAGCATGGGCACGCAAAGCATTTTCAAGATGATGAACTAGTTTAACTCCACCCGCTTCATATAAATTTTCCACACCAAGCCAGCTTTCCATTTTTGCGATGCCAGACGCAGTGATTGTTGCGGTGCGTAATTTTTCGTCAATATTGAAATCAGTTTCAGCTTCGAGCTTGGGAACTAGTTCTGCAAAGCGATAATACATGTCAGTAGCTTCTTCGGCTGGACCGGAAATGATAAGGGGTGTACGAGCTTCGTCGATCAAAATGGAATCAACTTCGTCGATAATCGCATAATTTAACTCGGAACGCTGGACCATTTGGTCAAGCGATTGCACCATGTTATCACGCAGATAATCGAATCCGAATTCATTATTAGTGCCATAAGTAATATCCGCGAGATAAGCCTCTTTACGCGAAACAGGACGCAAGTAATCCATGTCAACATGAAAAGAACCAGTCAAATCCCGAATTTCATCATGCTTGGGTTCGGCTTTAAAATCAGGATCATAAATATAACCGCTTTCATGTTGAATACAACCGACAGTAAGACCCAAAGAATGATAAACCTGACCCATCCAAGCCGTATCACGGCGAGCAAGATAATCGTTAACAGTAACAACATGCACACCTTTTCCAGAAAGAGCGTTTAAATAAACTGGCGCAACGGCCGTAAGCGTTTTACCTTCACCGGTGCGCATTTCGGCGATTTGCCCTTTGTGAAGCACATAACCGCCAATAAGCTGAACATCATATTGGCGTTGTTTAAGTTGGCGTTTAGAGGCCTCGCGAGCAACCGCAAAAGCCTCAACCATAATGTCATCTAAAGAAGCTCTGTTGGCTAAACGTTGCTTAAAATCTTCCGTTTTATTCTTTAACTGTTCGTTAGTTAGAGTTTGAATTGATGGTTCTAAAGCATTTACGGCTTCCACAAAAGGCCGAATTTTTTTGATCTCTTTTTCATTAGGATCACCGAAAATTTTAGTTAATAAAGACATATTGGCTTATCTTACGCACAAATAAAGATGGAGTCAAAAACAAATTGATTAAGGGTTAATAATAAAAAAATGGTAAATAACTTTTTATTATTCATTTTTAGCCCTTGGTCTTTAATTATTTATCATTAATGACGATGTGTCCATTATTTATTTCGGCTCTTTTCCTTCCAAGCAGTGATTTCTTCGCGTAGATGATCGCGAACTTTGTCTATAGCTTTATATAGATCATTTTCTTGCTTAGTTACGCGAAAAAGTTTATTAGGAACATCAATCATGGTTGTGCAAGAATAAATATCACCCTTATTATGATGATTGGTATCCAAACCAAGATCAACCTCTATGTGCAGAATATTGTCGTAAAATTTATCTAAAGACAAAAACTTTTCTTCAGAATATTGGCGAATAGCATCCGTTAGATCCATGTTTTTGGCGCGAATGTTGATTGTCATAGCTATAATTAATTATGAATTAACAATTTTAGAGAGTGCTGGTAGTGAATAATGATAGCGTACGATGAGAGTTAAAATGAGTCAAAAACCTACTAATTCAATCTCATCCTCTAACATTATATTATACTGATCACGAATTTTCATCTTTGCTTTGCTGGTGAGCATCAAAACATCTTGCGCTCGGGCATTACCTAAATTGACGATAAAATTGCCATGTTTATCGCTAATTTCAGCATCACCAATTCTTTCGCCCTTCATGCCAATTTGGGAAACTAGCCAACCAGCGGAAATGGATTTTTTTGCAAGCATTTCCAGAGGAATTTCCTTAACACTGTTTTTTAGGCGATCTAACTCTGACTCATCTTTATAAATAAAATTCTTAAACATGCAACCAGCGCTTGACTCAATAAAAGGTTGAGTTTCTTTGCGCTTGGTAAAATATTCTTCCATACGAGCTTTAACCGCCAAAGAATCAGCCGTGGTTTTAAGGCCCAAAGTGGCGCGCAAAATAACATGCGGTTCATGTTTAAAGATACTATCGCGATAATCAAATTTACACTCGGCGTTAGTATACACAACTCGCTTCATATCGGATAAACGAATAGCGTCCACGGTTACAACCACATCTTTCATCTCTCCTCCCCAGCAACCTGAATTGCCGTAAATAGCGCCACCAATTGTACCAGGTAAAGAACCCGCCCATTCTAAACCTTCTAAATCTTCAGCCACAGATTGACGAGCTATCGCCGAAGTTATAGCCCCTGAGTCAGCAATTATTGTTTTTTCACGAACCTTGATTTCACGAAAGCCGATTTGAATCATAAGACCTTGATAACCATCATCCGAAACTAACATGTTAGATCCTCCGCCAAAAATATAAAAAGGAATATTTTCTTTGGTGGCCATTTCCATTGCATCTATTAACTCATCAATATCGACCGCCACAAGATAAAGCTTAGCGACCCCGCCGATGCGTATATTGGTATGTTTATTCATGGGTTCGTTGACGAGTATTGAGGGAAAGTTTTTTTGAAATTTTTGAACTTGTTCTGATGTCATATAAATATAGTATAAAATACAAAATATAAAGTGCAAAGAGTTATTGATTTTAAATAATATTTATAAACTAATCAATTAAAAAAGCCTCATTTGAGGCAAGAATAAGAGGAAGGACAAACTCTTAAAAGTTGTGTATATACAACATCCATGACATAGTCCTTCCAGAGGTTCAGGAAAGCCTGAACAGCGTAAAAAGAGATGGAGACAATAAGTGCCAAATTTTTAGATACTTGCTCAAAAGTCTCCATCTTTCAATTGGCGGACAACTATAACCAAAGCTTGTGGCATCATTCTTGCAGTCCGCCTTTTTCGAGAATAATCGTTTTTTATGATTATTCGCGAGAAAGACGGAAGGACACGCAGCATATAGTTGTATACATACAACACCAATACGATAGTCCTTCCAAGTGGTTCAGGAAAGCCTGAACAGTGTAAAAAGAGATGGAGACATATTATTGAAAGTTTTTAGACAATCCACTTCAAGTCTCCATCTTTCAATAGGCGAAGCTTTACGCCTCTGCCGATTTTAAGATCTCGCTTGTGACTGGCTTTTTAGTGCGAACGCGCTTGGGTTTATTTTTTGTGCTTTCCACTTTGACAGTCGGCTTGCGTTTTTTGACTCGTACTGAAACCTCGGGAAGATCCAGAGCTTTATTCCACTCCTTGTAGATGTGCTTCAAGAATTGTTGACCAAGCCAACGCACTGCCCTGTTAAGAGCGACTTTCTTTAGTCCACGAGTAAGCTTGGCAAGTTCCGGGTTAGTGGCGCGATTGGATTCGAGCTCGGCCAATTCTTCTTCGGAAAGCTCTTCCTCGACCTTGACAGGTTTGATTCCAGCCTTCTTACGCAAACCATCGATATGAGTGGAGAGGAATTCCAGATCCGTTGGTTGCATGTCGTAGGTACTGCGAATCTTGCGATCCCAGTAGACAGAAGGCATGATATCCTCATCCAAGCCCATGTCCATAGCCATCTCCTGCCTTTGCAAGAGGAGCTTATAAAGCTTATAAGCACGACGTAAGTCAAGTTTAGCGCGCCAAGGTGAATCCTTGAGCTTAACAGTCTGCTGAGTCCAGAGATAAACTGCTTGCTTAAGTTCTGTACTCCAGTTGGAGGCCTTGCCAGCTCGACGACGAGCGCGTGACCCATCCTCGAAGTGATGATAGCCCGCGTAAGCCTTGAAAGTTGCCACTGATTCAAAGCGTCGAATATCCACGATTGATGCCATGATTCGAGCAGTAATTAGCGGACCGCAACCTGGTAGCTGAGCAAAAACTGCTTTGTAAATTTTATCCTCCGCAAGACGCGCTTTAATTTCTTTAACCGTTTCTTTCATGGAAGCTAAAAAGGGACTCATGACAGTGTCTTCGGTCATGGCATCAATAATAATGCTGAAGAGCTTGCGCACATCGTTACGTGAGATGGGCGAGCCAACTAAATACTTATTCAACCCTAGCCTGGCCATAAATTGTTCGCGCTCATTTTCGGGAATGCCGACTAGCAAAGCGCTGATCGCTTCATTGACAGCTTGAGTTGATACTTTATTGCCCGTGTACGACCCTTGCTCACCGACTTTCGCCATTGAAAGCAGATATTGATCATTGTAATTGGCGAGTAGACGCTGATATGTAGCAATGAGCACCTTTTGCGAGGCTCTGTACGCGCGATACAAACGTTGGATTTCGAGTAAACGACTTTCTGGATCACCAATCTCTAAAAATTCGTTGATAGCCTTAACGGACATGGCGTTTATGGCCACCACTCGAGCTCTACGAATCGTGAGTGTGTGACTGGATTCATTGCCATGCGCGCGTTCTTCCACAATTGGCCAGTTCATGCAATTTAGCCACTTGATGAGCGCTATGTCTGCAATTTCACCATCTTGCTTCATTCGACTAGACCCAATGCGGAATGTTGGAACGCGATATACAGTTACACCGCGAGCCAAGGCGATTAGAGCAATTTTATCAGTGACTCCACCATTTTCACAGTAAAGCTTGTCACCCTCCTGCAGAGTATTCAGCAAGAATTTCTCTTTATCTTCGGGCGAGGCAAGCCGAATCACCGATGGGTAGTCACGAGGTTCATCTTGATGAACAGCCACATACGTGACACCTAAAATCGCATGCGATATAGAGTAACTCTTCATGCAACCTCCTTATTTGATGTTTCGAAAGGGCAATCGTACAACACCCTGCCGTACGATTAGATATCGCATAAGTCCTTTAGGACAGGCGAATGCGCAACATTAACAGAAAAATGAAGTAATGTCAAGGATTGAATATAAATATTTAAATCTTGATTTTAACTTAAATTCACGCTCAAATTTTCTTGATTATTACAGATAAATAATATGATTAATTAAAAAATAAAAAACCAAAAAATTAGGTTGATAATCAATTTGAAATCAAGGTTTGACGATAATATAATCAAGATTTAGATAATACGGTTCGTAGCGCGGTATCGATATCGCCAGCGCCCATGACTATGCAAATGTCGCCAGGTTTGATGAGGTTCATGGTTTGAGTGACTGCGGAGATGGGATCAGGCGCGTATTCCATGTGTTCAAGCGGTCGTGCAATATTACGAGCCTTGATTTCTTGGAGGAGATTTTGCGATGTTATATTCATATCCTCGGAAGCGGTTCGGCCGGCTACATCGTAAATTTCTGAAAGAATAAGAACGTCGGCGCGATCAAAACAAATAACAAAATCAGACCAAAGATGTTTGGTGCGATTTTTATGATGAGGTTGAAAACAAAGAACTAAACGTTTGTCAGGATACGCTTCACGAACGGCAGAGATGACAGAAGATACCGCTGATGGATGATGACCATAATCAGAAAAAATCTTAACCTTATCGCGCTCGCCAATAAACTCCATTCGGCGCCATATACCAGTAAAACTTTCTGCGACTTTTTGAATCACATTATCATCAACCCCCAACTGACGCGCCATTAAAGCCGAAGCCACCAAATTAAATCCATTGTATTCTCCAATTAATTGAGATGAGAGTTTTAATTCCGCTTCTTTTGATTTGATGTTGACTTTCAAACAATCATTTTGCCAAGCGATAGATATTTCATTTAGCTTTTGATTTTCATCTTTGAATCTGATTCCTCGCAAAATAAAACGATCAGCTCTTGAGAAATACTGGACTTTGAGTTTGCGAGTTGTGATCAAAGGTTTTAATGCCATGATAATCTGCTCGTATTCACCATTGGCAACTATAGTGGCGCCAATTTTGGTTTGACGGATGAATTTTTCAAAAGTTTTGCGTAATTCTTCGATATTAGGATAAATATCGATATGATCAAGCTCAAGATTATTAATGATAACGGCATATGGATGAAATTCCAAAAAATGCTTGGCGTATTCATCGCCTTCGATAATAACAAGATTAGAGTTACCGAGACGTAGATTGCTATCTTCCCAACCCGGAACTTTGGAACCCACAATGACAGTTGGGTCCAGATTAGCCTCTATGCACATCATGCCCAATAAAGCTGTTGTTGTGCTTTTGCCATGAGTGCCGGTTACAACGACAGTTTGCGCGCCTTTGAACCAAGCGCCCATCCACTCAAAATTGTTAACATCAGGAAGATGGCGATTTTTTGCAACAACGCGTTCCGGATTGGTTTTAGGAGCTGCAGAAGTATGAATTACGCCGTCGCAATTTATGGGAACATTGCGTTCATCGTGTGGACCAATCACAATTTTGACTCCCAGAGCTTGCATTTCGCGAGTTATTTCAGACTCTTTAACATCAGAACCTGTGACGACCTTTCCTGCTTTAAGAAGAATTTTAGCCACAGCGGACATATTGATACCGCCGATGCCAACGAGATGAGCATTTTTCCACGCGCGAACATTGTTGATTGCCATAAAATTATTCTCATTTAATTTAAACTATAAACTTTGGCTGGAAGCGTTCCTTTAAAATCCACGGATCCGTTATTAATTTTTACACTTTCGATATTCAAACCGTCAATTCCATCAAGTATACCGTTTACATATTCCAAAAATTCAGTATTAGCTTGTTGGATTATTGCTTTAGGGACTTTGTAATTGCCCACTTGTAGAGATTCGATATTTGTTGTAAATGATTTGGGACCAGTTTGAATCACCTTTCCACGAACATAAACCGGACCCGGAATAGTTACTCGCGGATCATCAACATAGCCAGAAGCTTCAACCACGTCGTCTCCAATGAACTTGATTTGAACGTGTTTGAATGGACCAGCTTTTTCGTTGGCATAATTTTGAATAGCGCTGACTTCCGCGTCAGTAAAAGTTTGCTCAACATATACTTTACCTTCAGAGATAAAATTAGATCCAAAATAAACTTTTGATAAGTTAGGAACATCCACCCCTGCCTTGTCTTTAATGGCGTATTCAGCATCGGCTTCAGTATAACGAACTCCCAAATCCTTCAATTCTCCTCTCGTGATAGCGGAATAGGAATAAATTCCATAACCGATTATAGCAATTAATAATATACCAAAAATAATGCCAATAATTTTGATAAATTTCATAAAATGTGACGTTTAAAATTAATGCTGTTATAATGATTGCAATTTACAATATACTATGAAAATATTAGAAAATAAAGATCCGGAAATTGTACGAATTCTGAAAGCCGAAGAAGATAGACAATTACGCGGAATGACTTTAATCCCCTCAGAAAATCATACTTCGCGAGCGGTTTTGGAAGCTTTAACTTCTGTGCTTTCAGATAAATATGCTGAAGGATATCCGAATAAAAGATATTATGCGGGCAATGAATTTGCCGATCAACTGGAATCCTTGGTGCAAGAACGCGCAAAAACTTTATTTGGAGTGCCCTATGTGAATGTTCAACCATATAGCGGTTCGCCTGCTAATTTGATAATTTTTAGCGCTTTGCTTGATATTGGAGAAAAAATCATGGGTTTAAATTTATTGGATGGCGGACATCTGACTCATGGTTGGAAGTTTTCTATGACTAGTAAATTTTGGCAAAGCACACCATATCATATGACTACCGAAGGAAATATTGATATGGATGAAGTACGGAGACTTGCGAGAGAAGAAAGGCCAAGAATAATTATTTGTGGAGGCACAGCAATTCCAAGAGCAATTCCGTTTGCCGAATTTGCTGAAATAGCTGAAGATGTTGGAGCTTATCTGTTGGCAGATGTTTCGCATATTGCAGGATTGATTGCCGGAGGAGCTCATGAATCCCCTGCTCCTTATGCGCATTTAATAATGACAACAACGCACAAAACATTGCGCGGGCCCAGAGGGGCAATGATCATGATAACAGATAAAGGATTGGCTAAGGATGCGGATTTACCGACTAAAATTGATAAAGCCTTAATTCCCGGATTGCAAGGCGGTCCGCATCTAAACACAATAGCCGGAATCGGTGTTGCTCTTAAAGAAGACTCTCTACCTGAATTTAAAGAATATGCGATACGCGTTGTGGCTAATGCAAAAATCTTGGCTGACGAACTAAAACAAAAAGGGTTTAAATTAGTAAGTGGAGGAACTGATAACCATCTTATTTTGATTGATTTAACTTTAGATGGAATTGGGCGCGGAGTCTTCTTTCATGAAGGATTGGAACGTATTGGCATCTACACAAATAAAAACACCATACCACAAGACCCAAGTTCGCCATTTTATCCCAGTGGCCTAAGAATAGGCACGCCGGCGATAACAACAAGGGGCATGGGTGAAACAGAAATGAAACGGATAGCGGATTGGATTTATCGTTTGGGAGAGCATATTAAAGAAGTTAAAATGCCGGAAGACAAAGAAGAACGTAAACAGGTATTAAAAAATTTCAGAGAATCTTTAAAAAATGATAACTTCTACGCTGATCTTCAAAAAGAAGTAGAAGAAATGTGTATAAAATTCCCGATACCCGGAATATCGACAAATTAGGATTTTTGATTTACACTACGGCAAATGAAACCAATTCCGGGCAAGCAAATCGCCAATCAAATTAAAGAAGATTGTCGTAAAGAAGTATTAGAAAATAATATCAAGGTCAAATTGGCCGCAATTTTGGTTGGTGATGATCCGGCATCCCATATTTACATATCGTTGAAAGAAAAGGCAGCGCAAAAAATCGGCATAGACACTGATTTTAGACGCTTACCGGCCGAAACGAGCGATGGGGAGATTATAAAAATAATTAAACAATGGAATGAGGATAAACATGTAACCGGAATTTTAATTCAACTACCTTTACCCGAGGGACACGATACGGATGCGATCATTGAAGCAATTAACCCAAAAAAAGATGCAGATGGCTTTCATCCAGCTAACATCGCATCACTGGAACATGGAGAAGCTGTAATATTATCCCCTTTGCACGAAGGTATTTTGCGTCTGATTGCCTCGACTGATATTGTGCTTAATCACGCTTATATTATGATTTTAGTTAATTCGCATAAATTTGCAGACCCGTTGAAATGGATTTTTGAAAAAGCGGGCGCTGATGTGGATATTGTAATGGCGGATAAAAAAGATGATAAAAATTTACGTGAAGCCGATATTATAATTACTGCTGTGGGTAAGCCCAATTTTTTAACAAGCAACGCGGTTAAACCCGGCGCTTGTGTTATTGATGTTGGAATCACAAAAACCACGGACGGTAAAGTCTGTGGAGATTTTGACGCGGAAAGCGCTAAAGATTTAGAAGGATGGTACTCCCCTGTTCCGGGTGGTGTTGGGCCGATGACCGTAGCATTGTTAATGAAAAATGTGATCAATCTGCGACCGCGCGCATAGTAGAAATCTGATCACCATGAGATCTAAAATAATAAACTCTGCGCTAGTAGATTTATTATTGCATCGATTCTTCAAAGTCGATACCCGGAGCAGCGAGACGATAGGCATTTTGACGACGCATTACGTAGAACATGACAAGGATCGCTATAATTTCAAGTATGGTTTGCACAAGAAATTCATAACGAAAAACATACATCCAAACATTGGTATGAAGAATAAAATCAATTATTATTTCGGCCAATAAAGTTATCACAACCCAAGCAAAAATGAATGAAGTTAATTGTTGATTGGTAGGAATTTGTGGTTTAAATGCCCAATAAGCAAAAGGAGTGGCTAAAATGGTAGATAATGAAAAACCAATAATCATGTCCACCCAAGGGGCAATGGGTGTTGGAAAAACATATCTAAAAATTAACATCATGAGCAAAGAATTAGCAAAAAATTTTGCGATTGGTACCACAAAATATAAATAGGTTTTCATAAAAGCGCGATTATTTGTTCAATTATTATTAATATTAAAACAAGCGATAGTGGTATTGGCAAGTAACGCCAAATTCTAGAATAATCAAGTGCTGATTTTTTGGATAGCTTGAATAAATCCATGATCCAAGTTTGGATTTTTTGCGAACGGCTGTTGACTTTATAAGACAACGCGCATACTAACACGCCATTAAAGGCTGTGAGGACCCCGCCAACAAAGCCGATGATTTTTGAAAAATCTTGCGATACAAAAGCAAACAATATCATAGGAATTACCACAGAAACTATCCAAGCTTGAACTGGCTTCATTTTAAGATCAATAGATAAAAGATTTTTCAAAGCTTGAGTAAAAGTCAAAAAAGAAGTGCTAACGGCTAATAAACCAACCATGGGAATGAGCCACCAAAAAATCGATGGAAAAGCTAATTGAATATCAGAAACTCCTTTAACATGAGGATAGACTGAAGCAATAATGACTCCGAATAACCAGCTTAAAAAACCGGCTGTTAATATGGCAATAGTGGAGCCAAGGCGCATTTTACGTTGATCACGACCAGCGATATCTTTTAGATCCGGTAGAACAGTCATGGCCGTAACCGCAAAAAAAACAACGCCGATCGTTCCTAAGAAGCTGTTAAAATTAATCGTGAACGATGTTTGCCAATTAATAAAGGGAAATAAAACCAGAGCCGTAAATAACATGAATCCAATCAAAAACCAAGTTAACTCGCCCTGAAAAGCAGATACTGCTTTAATGCCATAAAAGACCACAAGTGAACCAATGCCCCAAAACAAAATAACCCAAACCCAAAGCGGATAATTGATGCCCAAACCCGTGCCAAGGATGTAAAAAAATGTACCACCCAGAACCACATAAGCCAGCAACGTGCCAGATGTTTTGACAATCATATTAAAAAGTGACACATAATATAATTTGCGTCCAAAAATAATACGTATATAACCAGGTAAACGATAAGCACCATGAATACTGTAGATAATATCAATATACAACTGATTAAGTAATAAAGATACGAATAAAATAAGTATAAAAAGTATAGTGCCTCCTAAAATACCAGTAGCTGAAAAAACTGCAGGTAAGCCAAAAATACCAGCGCCAATAATGGTACCTATTAAACTTATAGCTATTTCAAGCGTTTTTGATCTTTGTTGCATTTTAGACTTTTATTTTAGCACAAAAACAATAGTTTTATATCCACAATCAAGCAAAACTTTACCTCCTTGCGTTATAAATGCTCTGAAGGTAATTTGAACAATACTTATTATATTATTATGACACAAATAGAAAAGCTGATACCGCAAAATATTGAAGCAGAAATGTCGGTTTTGGGCAGTTTGTTACTGGACAAGGATGCCATGATAAAAATCGGCGACAGCTTGATTGGCGAAGATTTTTACTTGCCTAAACATCAAGATATTTTTGAAACCATGGTTGAACTTTTTAAACGTCATGAACCGATAGATATTTTATCTTTATCGAATAAATTGGAAGAACGAAAAATTCTGGAAAGTATTGGTGGAAGAGCCTATCTGATACAACTTTCTAATACTGTTCCAACAGCCAGCCATGTACAACATTACGCAAATATCATCCAAAAAAAAGCAACTCTACGCAGATTGATATCAGCAAGCCAAGAAATCACGGCGCTGGGTTTTGAAGAATCGGAAGATGTAGAAAAAATTCTGGACGGAGCTGAGAAAAAACTTTTTAGTGTATCACAGAAATTTTTAAAAACAGCGTTCACTAATATTACTAATATTTTGGATACGGCTTTTGAAAGAATTGATGAAATACATCGTGAAAAAGGTAAATTGCGCGGAGTGCCGACGGGCTTCACGGATTTAGATTCTAATTTAGGAGGATTGCAAAAAAGCGATTTGATTGTATTAGCGGCTCGCCCCTCATGTGGAAAAACTTCCTTATCGTTGGATTTTATGCGCAACGCTGCTGTGAAGCACAAAATACCAGTTGGATATTTTTCACTTGAAATGAGTAAAGAACAAGTTGTGGATCGTTTAATTTGCGCGGAGGGTAATGTTGATTTATGGAAAATGCGTACCGGCAGACTTACGGATCAGGGTGAGCATGATGATTTTTCACGCATAGGTCATGCCATAGGAGTTTTATCAGAATCTCCTATTTACATCGATGACACGGCTTCCGCAAATATTATGGAAATTCGCACCAAAGCGCGCAGACTGCAAATGGAACATGGTTTGGGCTTTATAATTATTGACTATTTACAACTCATGGAATCGCGTGGAAATAATACGGATAACCGCGTGCAAGAAGTGGCAGATATTACACGCGGACTTAAAAGCATTGCTCGCGAATTAAATGTGCCTGTATTAGCCCTTTCACAGCTATCGCGTGCTGTTGAGCAAACCAAACCCGCTATTCCTAAACTCTCGCATTTGCGCGAATCCGGATCCATTGAGCAAGATGCGGATGTGGTCATGTTCATCTATCGTAAAGCTGCTGATAAAAATTATCGTTTGGAAGATTTAAGTCCCGAAGAAAAAAATATGGCAGAAATTCATATAGCCAAACACCGCAATGGCCCTACTGGAGTTGTTAAATTATTTTTTGATAGCACGCGTGCTAGTTTTCGCAATATGGCCAAACAGCAAGGTCCAGGAGCGTATGGATTGGCGCCAGCAACATCATCTCCAAATTTTGCGCCACCGGCTATGAGCTATTCATCACCTCTTGAACCGTTTGATCCAAATACATCAATTATCAATACTCCACCGCCCAAAAATTTATAATACTTGCCAAAATGATAAAAATTGCTAAACTGACGTTATGTAACTCATAAAATATTCTATGTTTAATAAATTAAAACAATTTCAAGATGTAAGAACCCGCGCCAAACAACTGCAAAAAGAGTTGGAACAAGTGCAGATTGAAGGGTCTGCTGGTTGGGGTAAAGTTAAAGTTATAATTAATGGCAATCAACGCGTAACCAAGTTTGAATTTGCAGATGAAGTAATGAATGATAAAGCAAAACTTGAAACCCTAGCTAAAGAAGCGGTAAATGATGCTATGGAAAAAATGCAAAAAGAAATGGTTACCAAGATGAAAGATATGGGGGGATTGGATTTAGCGCAGGATATCCAAAGCATGATGGGGCAGAATTAAAATCAAAATAATAGTTCATCAAAACTATAAAATTGTTATTTTAATTACGCTGAAAGACTTTGCAAAAAATAAATCAAGAAAAATTTAAGTGATTTTTGATGAACTTAGCACTTGGTACTTGTAACTTTTTAGATATGTTGGTTCCCAGAAGTATCGATGAGTTAGCAAAAATGTTTGATCGATTACCTGGCGTGGGGCCACGAGCTTCTTTGAGATATGCTTATTGGCTAGCAGGACAATCGAAACCACTTATTTTGCAATTCGCGGATATCTTGAATCGCTTGGCGCAAAAAATAACCCCCTGCCAGATTTGTGGAATGTGGACAGATGAATCTCCGTGCGCTATTTGTCGAGACCCGGAAAGAGATGAATCACTTCTTTGTATTGTGGCTAACAGCCAAGATATTAGGGTCATAGAAGATGCGTCAATTTATAGAGGAAAATATCATGTTTTAGGAGGATTGATTGACCCAATTGAGGGCAAAACAGCTGAACATTTAACAATCGCAAAATTACTGCAACGTATTGCCAATGCTGATCCACAAATTAATGAAGTTATTTTAGCTCTTGATCCTGATGTTTCTGGCGATACCACAGCTTTGTTTTTAGCTAGACAGCTAAATAAACTCAATGTAACAATTTCGCGCTTGGCTCGTGGAATCCCAACAGGAGCGCAAATTGAATATGCGGATGAAGCGACAATTACGGACGCTTATTTAAATCGCCGAAAAAATCAATAACCGTAAAGATATTTTTTTATTAAAGACTACCTGTATCGAGAGATTTAATTTATGTATACTATTTAAAAATCAGAGCGCGTAACTCTGATTTTTTGATTATCCAATTTTGGTGATTTTGACTTTGGTAAAAGCCTGACGGTGGCCAATGCGTTTTTTATAACGAATCTTATTTTTATATTTAACAGTCGTGATTTTTTTACCTTTGCCTTGCTCTAAAATTTCGGCTGTAACTTTTGATGTTAATTCCGGAGCGCCAACTTGAACATTGGACCCATCTTCTTCGGCAATTAAAAGAACTTTATCAAAAGTAATAGAATCGCCCTTTTCTCCGACGAGTTTTTCAACTTTAAGGGTTTCACCCTCTTTGGCGATATATTGCTTACCGCCTGTAGCTATTACTGCAAACATAATGCGCTCATATTAGATGAAGTTAAGCCAAATGTCAAATCAAATAACCATTTAACATAAAACACCAAACATTAAGCGTCAAAATTAAAATATTTAGCTAAAATTAGATAAATAAAGTGAAACTAGAATTATTTATTTAATCTATTATCCTTCTCTTGGCTTAAAAATTATAAGAAATCTCTGCCTAAACGTACGTTAAGCTGATAGAAAAGCCGAGATTTATAAAAATCGATACATTGCTTCAGGAATAGAAATAACAAACTTTGATCGGCTTTACTAGTAACTAGTAACTATCTTATCTCCTATTTGCCAATTGTAATGATTGGCAAGACCAGCGTTAACTTCAAGAACTTTATCGGCCTGTGATTTTGAAGTATATGTCGCAGGCCAAGGAGTACCGGATATGGCTGGCATATTTTTAGCAATGTCGATGATGGTGTCATCGCGAATAAAGATTATATCTATATCAAAAAGCATGTCTTTCATCCAAAATGTTCTATAATCAGTATCAAGAAATAAAAAAAGCATCCCTTGATCATCACGCATTTTTTTACGACCTGACAAACCCTGCCTTACTTCATCTATCGTGGAAGCGATATAAACATGCATTTTTATATCGTTGATAATAATGCTTTGTTTAGTTTGATTAAATTCATCTGAATACTGCTTGTGATTATTGTGAACTAGAAATATGGCTATAGCAGAAATAAAAGCAAATAGAGATAAAAATATAATAAAAACAACAAAAAAAATGGTGTACTTTTTAGAATTGCGTAATGATGCAATGTTTATTTTTCTCATAATTTTGGCTTTGGTAAACGGCGTTGAATAGCCCTGTCAGCCAACCAAGAGATCAGGAGAGTCAAAACAACTAACATGAAAACTAAAAATATTTTACCATTGGTCTGCAAGAATAAGGCCACAAGACCAGCTGATGCGGAAATGAGCCAAAACAATTGCACAGCGCGACGATGAGACATGCCGGCTGCTAACAAGCGGAAATGCAAATGCGTGCTATCGCCCTTGAACAAAGGTTTGTGATTAAGCATACGTCGTAAAATGACAAAAGCAATATCCGCTATGGGAATAGCTAGTACAGCAAGAGCTATGGCTAGTTTAGCGCTTGAAACTATGGCTAGGAAACCAAGACAAAAGCCTGCTATAGTACTCCCCGATTCTCCTAAATATTGTTTGGCCGGAAAACGATTATGAGGCAAAAACCCCACAAACGAACCTGCTACCAATGCAGAAAGAATGGCAGTTGCCGGTTGAAAGAATGTGGCCATGGTTGAAAGAATTCCAACCATAACGGCTCCAATAATACTTATACCAGAAACCAAACCATCTAAACCATCGGTTAATTTAGTGGCATACATTGCAACCAAAAGCCAGATAATAGTAAATAAATCATTGGGAAGCGACAGATTCCAACTACCAAGAGACCATTGCCACCAATTCAAGAACAAGGGCGCCGAATTTGTTGGGTCGGTTATGTGGATAATGGATGTGCCGGTCATGACAATCATCACAGCAGATAAAACCGGAAATATAAAACTTTTCCAAGCTTTTAAATCTAGCCAATCATCTAAAACACCACCAACTAATAAAATAATTATACCTATTACGAAACCGACTAACTGAATTGTGGAAATTTTCCCCACCCAAAAATTGGATGCGAATATAAATATAAGAAGCCCTGATATTATAGTTAAACCAATACCCAATCCTCCTAATAATGGGATTGGTTCTTTTTGTATTTTGCGCGCTTGCTTAGGTGAATCGATTATATGATATTTAAGCGCCAAATATTTGCTCAATTTGCTGAAAAAAAAAGAAACAGTGCTGGTTATGATAAAAATGATTAAAGAATATAGTAAAAGTATTTGCCAGGACATAACTTTTTAACTCCTAATTAAACTTGCGACTAGAAGCTGGCGATTATTAACTATTTAGTAGATATTTGTGGCTTTTTTAACCGTGAGCTCACCATCATCATTCAACATCACTGTATCATGTCTGGCAACTTCGTTTTTAAGAATAATATCCGCTAAAGGAGTTTCAACTTTATCTTGGATTACACGACGCATAGGGCGAGCCCCAAAAGCCGGATCAAAACCCATATCAGCTAGTTTTTCAACAGCAATATCAGAAGCGCGAAAATTAATACTTTTTGCCTCTAAAGCTTTGGCAACACTATTTAACATCAACCAAGCTATTTGAACAATCTCATCGCGTGTTAAAGGTTTGAAGATAATGACGCTATCAAAGCGATTCAAAAATTCGGGACGGAAATAAGTTTTTAGCTCGCGTTCCATTAAAATGGTTTTAATTTTATCTATAGATTCTCCTTGAGATACGGCGCTTTGAATATAAGAAGTGCCAGCATTGGAAGTCATTATTACAATAGTATTGGTAAAATCAATAGTTCGACCAACACCATCCGTAAGGCGACCATCATCCATAACCTGCAAGAATAAAGTTAATATCTCAGGATGAGCTTTTTCAATCTCATCCAGTAAAACTATTGTGAACGGACGTTTGCGAACAGCCTCGGTGAGCAAACCTCCTCGCTCATCGCCTGATATGCCGATCATGCGATTAATGGAAGATTGCTCTTGATATTCGGACATATCGAGGCGAATCATGGCATTATCATCACCGAAATATTCTTTGGCTAAAGTTTTAGCTGTTTCAGTTTTACCAACACCAGTGGGACCTAAAAATAAAAAGTTGGCTATCGGACGTTTGCCTTCGCGAAGTTCTGCGCGGGCACGACGAATGGCTCTGGAGACAGCAATCACTGCTTCATCCTGACCAATAACGCGTCCATGCATACGATCTTCGAGATTCATGAGCTTATCGGACTCTTCTTTGGTTACCATTTCAACTGGAATGCTAGTTTTATCGTGTATTACTTTAGCGACATCCGAATCCGCTACTACAGCCCCCTCTCCTTTTGTTTTACGAACTAAAACCGAAGTCTCGCGCAAAACATTTAAAGCATTTTGTGGAGGGGCAACGTCGTGAAGATAACGTAAAGACAATGTGGTAGCTTTTTCTAAAGCGCTATATGAAATAAAAACACGATTTTTATATTCTATTTGCCCAGATTTGGCCATAAGGACTCGTATTGTTTGCTCGGCATCAGGATGAGGAATATCTACTCTGACCATGATCTTGCCCAAACGACGACGCTCAAGATACCGAGTCCATGTTTCGGGAGTAGTAGTGGCTATAACTTGAAAATGTCCTTTTTCTATTTCGCTGGCAAAAGTTTCAGCCAAGTCCATTGGGCCCATACCACTACCAACCAATGCTTCTATGCCATAAAGAGCTAAAACTATGTTGCCAGAAACCGCTACTTCATGAAGCATGGTAATAAGCCGTTCTGCCGCCAATCCTGGATCTCCTGTTGCGACAACTTGCGCCAAATTAACAGATACAAGGCGTTTATCAAACAAAATTTCTGGAACCTGCTCCATAACCATAAGACGAGCCAATTGCTCAACAAGAGCAGCTTTACCAACACCTTGTTCACCTACGAGCACAACCGAATTCTGACCACTCTCTAGCCCGCGTAACATGTTTTCGATAACATTTTCATTACCAACTAATTGCGGTAAATATCCTTGACGCGCTAAAAGAGTGAGATCTTCGCTAAAATGATCCAAAATAGATGTTTGAATGGCTGTCATGGCGCGATTCATTCCAGATTTGGGTTTGAAGCGAGCCAATTCTGCAAAACGTCGCTGATCTTCGCGTAAGCGCTCTTGTAATAAAATCCACTCCGCGACATTAATGATGTGAGCTTTAGGATAACCTAACCTATCGATTAGATCTTGTAGTTTTTCACTCTCTAAATAAGATTGTAAAAAAACTTCCATGGGCGTGACGTATTTGCGTCCAGTGCGATTAGCAAGATCAAAAGCGGAAACCAAAACTCGCTTAGCCTCACGTGAGAAGCTAATAGGTGGTTTACCAGATGATCCTAGTAGTAATAATCTGACTAATGGTTCTTTTACGGCTTCAAAATCCATATTTAACCGCGCTATAAACAATCCACCACTTTTTGAGATTAAAACTGAAGCAAAAAGAACTTCAGGAGTGATTTCAACTATATGCAAATCTTTGGCAAGGCGATAAGCAGATTCCACGATTTCCATGGCGTCAGGAGAAAAATATGGTGCTACTTCAATAGTCGTTACGGCAGAATTTTTTTGTTTATTTTTTGAAGCATCTGGCAAATATCCAGGAAGAGTTTTGGCCGGAGCGGTAAATTCTACTAAACGAAAAATAAAAAAAGCTCCGAGTGTAATAGCTAGATAAAAAAGAGTAGTAAACCAGTAGCCACTAGTCCAAAAAGCTAAAGTTTGTATATCAGTATAAGTAAAATCACGAATAGTAAAAGCCAAAAACAATCCAAAAAAAAGAATAATTAACGAGAGTATGGTGAGATGAAAAATGGCATTAACTTTAATACGTAACTTGCGTAGAACGATTATAATTTCATCGATTGCAACATTCCAAACTAAAAATCCATCATTAGTGGAAATACCAACACCCGCTCCTTTGCAGACATGACAAGATGCGGAAGCGCGGGGATCGCCTCCACAAGCATGGCAAACTATTGCTTGAGGAACTTGAGAGAATTTGGACTCTGGCATATTAAAACAAGCTGGCAAATATATTTTGTAAAGCCATGGCAAGAGCGAGAGGTGGAATAACCATCCAACAAAATATTAAAAATAGATAAGCTAGAGATTCTACAAATAAAGCTATTGCTCGTGCTACTATAACCGCAATGCGCATACCCACACTAATAATACGACCTGTAAGATCATATTGCGCATACATGGGCACAAAAAAGTTTTTTATCCAAACTTTAAAAGCATATTGCTTGAAGCGATAAACCACGCCCTCATAGCACCAATTGATAAATCTTTTTAAGCCCTTGGTATACCACCAAACCGGAAACCAAATAACACTGCCGATTAGATCGACAAAGATGATACGCGCGAGCGTGCTCGACCTCTGAAACATGTATTTTATTATAGCATATAATATAAGTTCAATCGAAACGTTTATAACACTTATAATTTTGTTTTAATAAACTTTATTGGCTCTGCTTCTAATTAAGCTACTAACAAGTAATTTTTATTATTTTAAGTTAACTTAAAGAATTCATATTTATTGTTACTAGCTTGAATTAAATAAGTAGTGAAATATTATACTGATAAAAACTTAAACAATCCTTAAATTAGGATATTTTTCACAGAGATCTTGTTTTTCATTGTTTGGTACTTTTTCAAGATAGATAAAACCCCAAACTTTAATATTAGTTAAATCAAGACCTACGGCTGAGGTGAGGCCATTGAGGTAGAGATTTCTAATTCCTTTTGGCAAATTGAGACCTTCAACCGAAGTAAGGCCATTGAGGGAGAGATGATGGATGTCATTTGGAAACTTGAGTCCTTTAGCTGAAGTGAGGTTATTGAGGTAGAGATTAAATGCAATTTCTTTTGGCAATTCGAGACCTTCAGCTGAAGTGAGGCTATTAAGGGAGAGATTCCATTCAATTTTTTTTGGCAGATTGAGACCTACAGCTGAA
>CAZLVV010000018.1:0-23952 GCA_964563385.1 uncultured Gammaproteobacteria bacterium | reverse complement strand
TATATTCTGAATCAAGAATCAAGCAAGGAGTGCAAAGATAGGTGGGCGCGTACAAATGTTTGACAGACTATTTTTTTATTATTATACTTTTGTTAACTAAATAAATTAAATTGTTTTAACGCAGGATTCTTGCGTGTTTTCGTCTTGTTTATATGATACAGCAAATACACTATTTTAGCCAAGAAGGCTTGGATAAACTTAAAGAAGAATTGCATATTTTAAAAACCGTTCGTGTGCGGGAGACTGCGGAGCGTATAGAATCCGCAAAAGCTTTAGGTGATTTAAAAGAAAATTCTGAATACCACAGCGCTAAAGATGAAATGGGTTTTATTCAGGGTAGAATACGAGAGATTGAGGAGATATTAAAAAATGTAGTTGTTATTAATGAATCAAAGAATTCTGAAGTTGTGCATATAGGATCCACTGTCGAAGTTGAATCCGCTACCGGATTAAAAACTTATAAAATTGTGGGTTCGGCAGAGGCGGATCCAATTAATGGCTTAATCTCCAATGAATCTCCTATGGGGCAGGCATTTTTAGGAGCTAAGGTTAATGAAGAAGTAGAGTTTAAAACTCCAGGTGGCGTGCAACAATTTACTATTAAAAACATAAAATAATTTATGATAGATATAAAATATTTAAGAGAGAATCCGGAAGTTGTAAAAAATAATTGTAAGATAAGAAGAGCAAATGTTGATATTGATGCTTTACTTGATTTGGATAGAGATTATACAAATTTGTTACAAGAAATTGAAGTTTTAAGATCTGAACGTAATCGTCTCGCGAATCAAGGAAGTTCTCCGAGTGAGGAAGTTGTATTAAAAGGCAAAGAATTGAAAAATGTAATTTCTGAAAAAGAAGAAGAGTTGAAGTCAATTATTAAAGAAAGGGACGATTTGCTACGTAAAATACCGAATTTGACTCATAAAGATGCTCCTTTGGGTGATGGAGATGAGGATAATGTAGTAATTAAGAAAGTTGGCGAGATTGTAGGGGTTGAGAAACCATTAAATCATTTAGAATTATCAGAAAAGCATGATTTAATTGATTTTGAAAGAGGAGCAAAGACCACGGGCGCTAAATTTTATTTTTTGAAAAATAAATTGGCAATTTTAGAACAGGCATTAATTCGTTATGGAGTCGATTTCGCTGTACGTGAAGGCTTTGAATTTATTGCTACTCCGGATTTGGCTAAAGAAGAGATTTTATTAGGAAAAGGATTTTTACCTAGGGGTCCGGAAAAAAATGTTTATTATATAGACGGTACGGATTTGGCTTTGATTGGAACATCTGAAATTACTGTATTGGGATATCGCATGAATGAAATTTTAACTGCTGATGAATTACCAAAAAAATATGTAGCTTTTTCACATTGTTTCAGAACCGAATCAGGATCTTATGGAAGAGAATCTTATGGTTTGTATAGAGTGCATCAATTTTCTAAGGTAGAAATGTTTGCCTTTACTTTACCTGAACAATCGGAAGCAATTCATGCCGAATTTTTATCCTTGGAAGAAAGATTTTGGCAAAGTCTGGGAATCCCTTATAGAGTGGTTGACTGCGCAACCGGGGATTTGGGAGCTTCTGATTATCGTAGATATGATATTGAAGCTTGGATGTGGGGCAGAAATGAAGGTAAGGGAGAGTACGGCGAGGTTACGTCAACATCAAATTGTATAGATTATCAAGCTCGTGGATTAAATATTAAATATAAAGATAATGAAGGGAACAAAGGTTTGGTGCATACATTAAATGGAACTGTTGTTGCAACGCCAAGAGCCATGATAGCGATATTGGAGAATTGGCAACAAACAGATGGAACTATTAAAATCCCTGATGTTTTAATTTCTTATTGCGGTTTTGATTCCATTGGTTAACTTATGGATCGTTTGAAGGAATTAAAACCTATCATTTATTGGAGCAGAAAAATTGCTGAAAAATTAAAGTTGCCGTTTTATACAAGAACACAAAATTATTGCGTAAAATATTTGGCTAGAGTTTATAATGATTCAAATTTTAAACGTGATTTTCAAATAATTCTACCACTTCCTCAAGAAACTGATTATCAAATTGTAACTAAACAACCGAACTTAGAACCCGGGAGTTTTGATTTTATACGCGATACGACTTATAACAATGTGGCGGTATTGTATTACGGAAAAATAAATCCAAACAAATATATAGATTTAACAATTGATTTTGAAGTTAGAATCTCTCCGAGGATTATAAGAACGTATGAAAATAAGGAATTTGTCGCAAAAATTTGTGAACATTTATATTTAGATAAAGCGATGAGCGATGATTTGGAATTTTATGATTGTGATGATTCTAAAAATAATGATTTAGAAATAGTTAAATGCCTTAATAATAAAGTTATTGCAAGTCTTGAATATGGTAATCCTATACCAAATTTGTATACAGCTAATCAAGCTTTAACTTTAAATAAAATTGATTGTGGTGGTTTTGATAGTTTGTTGGCGAGTTTATTAAATAAAAATGGATTTAAAGCTAGGATAGTTTCTGGTTTTTGGGCGGGTTATAAAGAAAATACTATGCATGCTTGGTTGGAAGTTTTATTACCCAACGGTAAACTGATACCTTTGGATCCATCGGTGCAGCAATTGGCGCAACAAGGTAGAACGAAAAAATCTGGAGACTTTGGTTTTTTGGGCAGTGACAGAATAGTATTTTCTTATGGTTGTTGTTTGCCTTTTATAATAAACGGACAAAAAATTACGATTGACTTGTTACAACATCCTTATTTATTGTCTCGTGATTCGAGTTTACATTATGTGTCACGTTTGGATGCAAAGCGCTTATGAAGAAAATTATTTTTACAAACTTATCTCCAAATGCGGAAAAGGATGATATCTTAAGAGCTTTGAATTTACTGGTTAGACCATGGTCATGGAATAAAAATGAATATTCGGAAAAAGTAAGAAATTGGTTTGCAGATTATCTGAATCATAAAAATGTTTTTTTAACGGATAGCGGGCGAACTGCATTAATGCTTGCGCTTTTGGCGATGAAAATCGAAGAAGGGGATGAAGTTTTAGTGCAAGCATATACTTGCGTTGCGGTGCCGAATTCGATTTTATGGGTTAAAGCAAAACCCGTCTTTGTTGATATAGTACCAGAAACTTTGAATATTGATTTGAATGATGCGCGCAAAAAAATATCTGATAAAACTAAAGCAATAATTGTGCAACATACTTTTGGTAATCCGGCTGATATGGATATGATAATGCAATTTGCAAAAGAGAATAATCTAAAAGTAATTGAAGATTGTGCTCATGGATTGGGGGCTAAATTTAATGGCAAGATGCTTGGTTCTTTTGGAGATATGGCAATTTTTAGTTTTGGTCGTGACAAGGTTGTTTCAGCTGTTTTTGGTGGAGCTGTAGCGGTTAAAGATGAGGTGTTGGCTGATAAATTAAGAGAAGAATATGATAAATTTCCTACGGTTGGTAAAATTTGGACTTTGAGGCAATTATTGCATCCTATTATTTTTTTCTTGGCGAAAGCCACATATGACATTGGACCAGTTGGAAAAATAATAATTGAACTAGCGAAAAGATTTGGATTAATAGCAAAAGCAGTGTATTCGGAAGAACGCAGAGCGGGCAAACCTAATTTTACTTCTAAAAAACTAAATAACGCTTTATCTAAATTAGCTTATTTTCAATTATTAAAATTATCAAGATTTTTGGATCATAGAAGAAATATAGCCGAAATATATAGAAAGAAAATAGTTATACCTAATGTTTTGACTCAATTAATTATCAGTAAGGCCGAGCCTGGATATTTAAGATATTTTTTGAGTGTGGATGATTCAGATTCCTTATTTAATTATGCTAAAATGCACGGAGTTTTATTGGGAGATTGGTACAGACAAGTTATCGCCCCGCGCGAAGTTTTATATGATAAAATTGGTTATGTTGAAGGGAGTTGCGTTAATGCGGAAAAACAGGCCAAAAGATCGATTAATTTACCTACCCATATTGGAATAAATAGAGAAAAAGCGGAAACGATTGCGTGTTTAATAAATAATTTTTATGATAGAAATACAAATAATTGATAATAAAAAGATTTGGGATGAAAAAGAATTAGAAATAAAGCCTCATTCATTTTTACAGTCTTGGAATTGGGGTGAATTTAATCGCTTAAATGGACATGTTATTTACAGATTCGGATTTTTTAAAAATATTAAATTAATAGGTCTAGCGCAAGTTATTTATCATAAAGCTAAAAGAGGAGATTTTTTGCTTTGCCCTCATGGACCCTTGATAGAGGAAGGTGAGAATTATGAACAATGTGTATGTTCATTAATGAATGAGTTAAAAAAAGTTAATGAATATAAAAATTGTTCATTTGTGCGTTTATGTACGTTATTACCAAATATATCTGAAAATTATAGCATGTTTAAGAAGATGGGTTTTTGCAGTGCTCCAATTCATCAACATCCGGAACTATCTTGGATGATAAATATCGATCGTGAAAAAGATGAAATATTTAATGACATGCGTAAAACAACAAGACATGCGATTCGTAAGGCTGAAAAAGATGGTGTTAAAATTGAAATTTCTAATAATGTAAATGATATTGAAAAATTTTGGGATTTGTATAAAGAAACGGTACAGAGACAAAAATTTATACCTTTCTCGAAGGAATATTTGAAGAAAGAATTTGAGGTTTTTAATAAAGATAATAATGTTGTTTTGGGTTTTGCTTTATACGAAAATAAAATTGTATCTGGCGCTTTTATTGTTTTTGATAGTATTGGCGCTTATTACCATCATGGGGCCTCTTTGCATATAAATAATGTTCCGACTTCGCAATTGTTGCAATGGTTTTTGATTCAAGAGGCAAAGAAACGCGGTTGTAAATATTATAATTTTTGGGGCATTTCACCGGCTGATAAGCCAAAGCATCCATGGGCCGGCCTCTCAATTTTTAAAAAAGGTTTTGGAGGTTTTGAAGAAGCTTATTTGCATGCTCAAGACTATATTATTTCACCTAAATATTATTTAAATTATATAGTTGAAAAAATTAGGAAATGGAAAAGAAGACTTTAGACAAAAATTTAATAAAATTATGTTTTTTAAGAAACAGCAAAAAAATGAAATGGATAATATATTAGTAAAGAGGGGAGTAAAGAGAAGGGAATCTGTTTGGATAACTTGTATTTTGATTTTTTTATTTTTACTCTTTTTAAGTTTTTGGTTTGTATTTTTTTCAGGATATTTTTCAATAGAAGAATATCAGATAAATACTTTGAACGTATTAGAAAAAGATATCGTGATAGGGGAGGTTGGTAAGTATTTAGATGGTACGAATGGATTAATTAGAGATCGAAGAAATATTTTCTTGATTGATGAGCACGATATTGAAAATTATTTAATGAATACATTTTTTGTTGAATCTGTTACTGTGGATAAAATATATCCAAATATTTTACGACTCAATATTAAAGAAAGGCAGAGAAGTGTGATTTTGGTTAGTAAAAATAAAATTTATATTGTTGATGATTATGGATTTATAATAGACCTAGCCGATCAGGCTATGATTTCTTCAACACGTGAATTTTTGTCTAGCACGACTCCAGTTGATTCTCTAAAAGAAATTTTTATTATTACACCAACTTCAACCAATTTTGAAATTGGTTCACGATATTCAAGTACAGAAGTTGTTCGAGGATGGCTTGATTTGGCTGAAAAATTACGTAATTCGGGTATTTGGTTTAAAGCCATACAGATAAATGATAATGAACCAGATATACTACATATAATACTTAAAGAAAATAAAGATGTGATTCTTGATGAAGGTATTTCATTAGAGGCTCAAATAGATACTTTAAGACAATTTATTCAAACGAAGCCTGATTGGAATAATATTCATGAATATGTGGATGTAAGAATACCCGGAAGGATTTATTATAAGTAGTTTTTTAGTTATTAGTTGATGATAAATGGTATTTGTAAAGCGTTAAAATAGTTTAAAAATGAAATAAAATATAAAATGCGTCTTATAAGATATATTGTGCGACGCTTTATTTTGCAACTTGAAATTGGGTTTTAATTCCTGTTTGTTCTGAATTTGATCTCTCTTTTTTTATTCTCTAATTAACTTTTTATTTGTTATTTTAAAATTTTTCCTTATACGTAAAAAAACTTCTTATGATTTTAAGAACTTTGTTAAGAACATGGGATTTCATGATTGTTTTTGATATTTTTTATATTTATAAAATCATTATTACTCTACTTTGAGGATATATAAGGAATGTAATGAGTCGTAAAATATTACTATACTATATTTGAAGATTTAATTGTTTTAGTGATTTGTAGATAATTATCGCGGTCTTTTTTATTAAACTTTTCTATCGCGTATCTTAATGATGCGCGAGGCATTTGTGACGCATATTGGTCTAAGAATTTTTTTAAAGCTTTTGTGTCTTTTTTGCCAACTTCACGGAGCATCCAACCCACGGCTTTGTGAATCAGGTCGTGATTATCATTGAACAGAATTTGAGAAATATGAAAAGTTGGTTTGAAGTTATTATGACGAATGAAAGTAAAAGTCGCAATAATGGCAATGCGACGATCCCAAAGTAGTTTTGATTTGGCTAGTTTATCAAGAAGTTCGACGTCATCAAAGTTATAAAGATAATCGCCGATAATTTGCGGAGTAGATGTATCGACTAAATCCCAGTTATTAATCCATTTAGTATTAGCAAGGTAAGTTTTATATATTAGTCGTTTTTTAGTAACATCCCCTTTTTTATATAGATTGACCATGAGCACAAGCGCGGTAAAACGTTCTTCGTGTATTTTACTATGTAAAAGTTTAACAAGATCTGATAAAGATAAATTTTGATATTTTTGAGCTATTTTGCGTTGAATTGGGACTTTAATACCTAAGAAAATATCCCCTTCGCCATATTCCCCTTTTCCGGTCTTGAAATATTTGCGTAAAATTATGGCTTGCGTGGGATGGGCGTTTTTTTTGAGCTCGGTTCGGAGATTGTTTAGAGACATATAGCGAATAAGTTAATATTGGTTTTTTACGGG
Source organism: uncultured Gammaproteobacteria bacterium (assembly GCA_964563385.1). Taxonomy (GTDB): domain Bacteria; phylum Patescibacteriota; class Patescibacteriia; order 2-12-FULL-60-25; family 2-12-FULL-60-25; genus MWCR01. The sequence goes on along the minus strand of CAZLVV010000018.1, from coordinate 16,885 downwards.
TGATTTTGGTTGCCAAAGATTGATATCTATCCAAGCTTTAAAGCTAGCGAGCCAATCACGGAATATGAAGAAGTTGATTTTTTGATAGGTTTGCAAGTCGGATGCGACACCGACGGAATTTACTCCGAGCGCATTGCAAAGATAAAGAGAACGAACTAGATGGAATTTTTGAGTAACGATAATAGCATTATTAATACTGAATTCTTGCTTGGCCCGTTTACAACTTTCATAAGTGCGATAACCTTCGCGATCTTCAATGATGGATTGACTTGGTATTTGTAAATTCAGTAGAAAATTGCGCATAGCGGTTACTTCATCAATGTGATTAAGTCCACCGTCACCAGTTATGAGAATTATTGGAGCTTTACCGGCTTGATAAAGTTCAGCGCCACGAATAAGACGATCTTTGAGCGCATCTGAAGGTGTGCCATCGGATTTTAATGATGCTCCGAGAATGATGATTGCTTGGGTTTGTGGAGTGGCGTCAATATCCGCTATTTTATTCAAATTTGATGTCCGTACGTAAAAAATTATGGATAATATAAAAATAACTATGCAAAAAAATCCGCCAAGAAGCATTTTGTAAATTGTCTTGGGAGAGAGTTTTAGCATATTATTTTAATTTTGTATTTAGTGGAATTTTGTTATTAAAAATTTTAGGTGGTTGTATTTGGTTGCTCAATTGTTAGAATCTCTACACCTTGAGATTTGCCGGTAATACGAAGAATATCTTTATCGATTTTAGCGAATTCTTTGTAGCTAAGATTATATTGATTTACAGCCGTACCAAGGTTTTTTCCGAGGCTTTGCATATATTGATCATATTTGCCAAGATGACGATCAAGCTCGCCAACTCGTTTTATAATTTCTTTGGCTTGTTCTTCTATTTGCAATGCACGCAAACCTTGAAGCACGGTTTGTAAATATGCAAGAAAAGAAGTTGGCGAAACGATAAGCACATGGTATTTGGTTGCTGCGCGATGAATAATATTTTCCGCATCCCCTCCCTCTCCGATTTTGTTGTTGAGTAAGTCAAAATAGATAGCTTCATGAGGAATAAACATGAAAGCAAAATCCATGGTGTTTTCTTTGGGACGTATATATTTGGAAGTTTCTTGGACGCGTTTTTTAAGATCGTTAACAAAAATTTTTTCGAGCTGATCGCGTTCGGCTGATTCTGTGGCATTGACCCAGCGATTGTAATTTTCAAGACTGAATTTAGAATCTATGGGTACGATTTTATCTTTAACAAAAACAGCCGCATCCACTATTTCGCCGTCTTCAAAGCGGTATTGCATCTGAAAGTGTTCGGGGGGAAGAATATTTTTAAGCAGGGTTTCAAGAAAATATTCACCCAAAACTCCTCTTTGTTTAGGGTTTTTTAGGATTTGTTGTAATTTTTGGAGTTCGGATGTTTCGTTTAATACTTGGCGTGAGATTTCCTCTACTTTGGCCATGCGTTCCGATACTTCGCGAACCGTATTAGTTACATTTTTATGCTGATCGCGAAAAGCGATATGGGTTTCTCCTAAGCGGTTATTGACTTCTTGTTGTATCTGCGATAATTGTTGTTGCATTAAAAGCAAGGATTGAGGCTCTAGCGGGTTTTGAGAACGTTTTTCAATAGCTATCAGTTTCCATAAAACCATAGCAAAACCAGCGCCAAATATGACAATCAATATAATTAAAAGAAAGGAAAAAGATTCCATAATTAAAATATAATACATCACTTAATTAAAAATGCATAATATATGATTATTGATTTGTTTTATGATGTCAATTTATGTAATAAATTGTTTAAAATTGTATATTTTCTTTAATTAAATGTTATCCACTTGTCTCATAAAAACGTATTTGTTATCTTGGCGAAAACCAATTAAAAGCTTTTAATGTAGAAAAAATTTATGGTAACAATTCCATACATACTGGGTCCCGCTGATGATTGGGATCCTCAAGGTTACGAAGAAGAGGAAGAAGATATAATTGCTCCGGGAATGCATATTTTGGATGATGATGAAGAAGAAGAAGAGGATGATGAATTAATGGAAGAAGAAGATCCTGAATTATCTATTTTGGATGATGATGAAGAAGAAGAGGAAGATGAAGAAGAAGAAATTGATGAAGAATCAAGTTTTAAGGATTTGGGAAAAGATGCTCTTGAAGAACTCGAAGAACTCGAGGATTTGGTTTTGCAATCCGAACGAGAAACCCTGAAATTAACTGATTTCGCGGAAGAAGAATAAACAAATTAATCGTTAATTTTGTTATATAAACTTAATTAAGTACTCTGACTTAATTAAGTTGTTCAGTTGTTTTTGTTGTTTTGTATTCTTCTCGGCGCTCCTCTCCAGAAAGGGCTAAATCAGGAAGGATGTTCATGAACATGATTTTGGAGATGATTGTAAAAAATACTAACCACATTATGCTGGTAAATGCCCAAGAGCGTAAATGGCGAGTTGTATAGAATAAGGTGGTACCATAACCGATACAGGGCAAAGCTAAAGTAACAACCCAATCATTTTTTTCGATAGCCGGAATTTCTTTGTTTTTGGTGAGATGAAGAATTGTCACGAAGCGTAGGATTATCGGGAAAATGAGCATGACCGCAAAAAAGACTATTAAGGCATTGCTACCCAAAGCGAATAACGTGTTGGTTAACATTGTGGCATCGGCTTTACTCATGAGAGAACGAATAGCGAATGGTAAAGCGATGAATATGCCAATAAGCGGAGTAAAGAGAGTCCAAAATGCCCAACGTTGCCAAACGCACCAATACCAAACAGTAGCAGTTGGATTTATAAGGATGCACAAACTCCAAAACAAACGCTGACTAAAAGGAGCGCGTGGCGTGCGATAAGCGTGAATTAGAGACCAAATCCAAAAAAATGTAAAAATAATGATGGAAATTCCCAGTATAATAAAAGCAACCAAACTAGGGGTTGAAAGTGATTCGGATGGGAAAATGAGAGCAGGAAAATGAAGAGTCATTCGGAAATATGGTAACAATAAAAGAGGTTAAAATCAATATGTAGTATTTATGATCTAGTTGATTAATAATCAAATCCGGGGCGAGCTTTAATGCCATGGTAAAAATAATGCTTGTGAAGCTTCATTTCGGTTAAAAGGTCACATTGATCACAAAAAGATTTTGGAGCGTTTCTACCGGTCAAAATTAGCTCTAAATTAGCTGGTTTAATTTTTAATAGCTTTAATACATCGGCTTCGGCAATTATGCCAAGGGAAGTGGAGCTATTTATTTCATCCAAGATAATAAGATCATAAATGGTAGAAGTAAAAAGATTATGAGCAATGCATAAACCCCTCTCCCCTTCTCGTCTATCCTCATCCGTTACCCCAAAACGAAATTTACCTTTTTTATCAATACGATTGAGGCCGGTTGCGTAGAAATCAACTTCCGGGAAACGTTCACGAATAATGACACGCTCGTTATAATCATCTCCACCTTTATCAAAAGCGATCCAGGCAACTTTTTTACCAGCGCCAATAGCGCGTATTAAAACTCCCAGCGCTGCTGTGGTTTTACCTTTGCCATCACCGGTATATACACTTAACATATTCGTTATTAATTGATTTTTCTATAAATAACATCTTTACGTTCTACAATGATTTTCCAGCCACGGCGTTTAGCGATTGTATAGAGCTTTTGATTAGGATTGAAGCAAATAGGATTGGCTACAAGTTTAAGAAAAGGAATATCTGCCTCTGAATCGCCGATGCCAATAGAGTTTTTAAGAGTAAGATTTTCTTTGACTATGGCACGTTTTAGAATTTTAGCTTTGTCAGAAATAAGATCTAAATATTGTATCTTGCCAGTAAATTTGCCTTTGTCATTGGTCTCGTATCTACGAGCATAAACTTTATTGAAGCCTAAATTTTTGCAGAAAGGTGTAACAATATCTAAAGGTGAATTGGAGATGGCTAATAAAAAATAATTTTTAGCGTGTAAAGTTTTTATCAAATCACGAGTGTATCGGTAAATACGTTTGCCAGAGCGAGCGACTACTTGATTGGAAATTGTTTTAAGGCGTTTAACGGATATGCCTTTAATATGTAACTCAAAAGCACAAACAACCGCATTGATGTAGTCTTCGTAAGAACCTTCGCGATTTAGCCATTTCGAACGCGTATCGGCATATGCTTTTATTGTTTTTGCAGGCAAAACTCCTTCGTGAATTAACGCCTCCATGAGCTCAATTAGCAAACTAGATCTAAATATGGTTCCGTCAATATCGAAGATAGCAAATTTTTGCATAAATGAGTTTATAAAAAGTTAGCTTTATAATTTAAAAAGAAAAAATTGGGATTATTATTGCTGTTAAGTCTCTTGATTGTTGTTTTATAAGCAACAACTGTTATATTATGTAATTAAATTATAAGTTATTATACTTTTCAATTCTCCCCCTTGCTTTTTTTACCGGATATTTCTTTTCATTTTTCTTTAATTTTTTGTTTAAAGCTTTAACTGGATCTATGTTTAAATCATGGCTCATTAGTAAAACCCAATAAAAAACATCAGCGATTTCGTCAGCGATCTCTTCGTGATGATTTTTAATGTGTTCTTGAACTTGTTTAGGGTTCTTCCATTGGAAATGTTCCATAACCTCTGTGGCTTCAAGAACTAATGAAAGAGACATGTCTTTGGGATTATGAAATTGCTCCCAATCGCGCGCTTTACGGAAGGCAAGAATAAGATTGGTTAATTCTTTGATTGAATCCATATTTTATGTATTGGTTGATTGTTTTTTCTTTTAATATACTTATATTATAAGTAATTATACTTTAATATAAAAAATATAAAAACCTCGTTTTGGTAATAGCGAGGTTTTATTTTTTTAAGTTTTTTAGCTACATCCACTCGTTGCTCCACAATTTAAACATTTGTAACACGCTCCGCTCCTTACCATTATGCTTCCACACGTATCACATGCTGGAGCATCTGATTGATTGTCAAAAGTGGAAGTAAGATTTGGATATGAGGCTTGTTGAGGCGATTGTTGTTGAGAATCAAGAAGGCTTGGTTGAGCAAATTCTTTGGATACGAGAGGAATATCATGCGGAATATCTTCGATTTGAAGTTCGGCTGTGGCGCTAGTATCCACATTGATACCGATAGCTCGACGATCTTCGGGACTTAAAAATTTTAGACCGAGCCAGCGAAATATATAGTCAACAATGGATTTAGCAACGCGAATATTGGCGTTAGTGGTGAATCCGGAGGGTTCAAAGCGAACGTGAGCAAATTTGTTGACCAGGATTTTTAGAGGGACTCCGTATTGTAGACCAATAGAAACTGATGTTGAAAAAACATCAAGCAAGCCAGAGAGAACACTTCCCTCTTTGCTCATGGTGACAAAGATTTCTCCTGGAGTACCATCATCATAAAGACCTACGGTAATGAAGCCTTTATGAGGGCCAATTTGAAATTTATGAGTTAGAGCTTTGCGCTCATCTGGCATTCTTCTTCTACGAGGTGTATAGGTTTGAATTGAGGTTAGACGCTCTGTGTCATTTGTTTCTGTTTCACGTTTTGTATTAGTGACTTCGGTTGAAGTGGAATGATTAAGATTTGAGGCACGCAATGTTGAATCAGTCTCTTTAATTTCTCTTTTTTTGAAAGATTCTTTTGTTGTAGTAAGCGCTTGAACACGTTTTGATCCGTCGCGATAAATAGCAATGGCTTTGAGGCCGAGTCGCCAACCTTCCAAATAAGCGTTCATAACATCTTCAACGGTAGCCGTATTTGGCATGTTTACAGTTTTAGATATGGCGCCTGAAAGAAAAGGTTGAACCGCGCCCATCATGCGCAAGTGGCCCATGTAATGAATAGCGCGATCGCCTTTCGCGGCTTTGAAAGCGCAGTCAAAAACAGGAAGATGCTCATCTAATAAATGAGGCGCGTTTTCAATAGTATCGTTTTTATCAATCCATTCAATGATGTCGCGAATTTGTTGTTCCGTGTATTTGAGACGATGTAAGGCTTCGGGGACAGTATTGTTGACGATTTTCATCATTCCTCCACCTACCAACCATTTGTATTTAACAAGAGCTATATCTGGTTCTATGCCCGTGGTGTCGCAATCCATGAGAAAAGCGATAGTGCCGGTAGGAGCAAGAACAGTTAATTGAGCATTGCGATAACCAAAACGTTCTCCATGTAACAAGGCATCATCCCAGGCAGATTTGGCGCGATTTAAAACATGAGCCGGAACACCGGTGGAATCGATTTGATAAGCGGCTTCGCGATGCATGTGCATTACGCGTGTCATGGGTTCTTGATTTTGTGCGTATCCCTCAAATGCGCCAAGTTTTTCGGCAATTTTAGCGGATTGATCATAACCCACACCTGTCATGATTGATGTTATGGCTGAAGCCATATTACGACCTGCGTTTGAATCATAAGGCAGACCCATGCTCATAAGGAGAGCGCCTAAATTAGCATAACCTAAGCCGATTGGTCGATAAATATGCGAGTTGAATTCGATTGCGGATGTTGGGTATGAAGAATTATTAATGGTGATTTCTTGAGCCGTGGCAATGATACGTATTATTTGCTCGTAAGCCTCAATATCAAAACTACCATCTTCAGCTCGGCATTTCATTAGGTTTATGGAAGCCAAATTGCAAGCAGAATCATCAAGAAACATGTATTCGGAGCAGGGATTTGAACCATGTATACGATCAGTATTAGCACAGGTATGCCATTTGTTGATAGTTGTATCAAATTGAACGCCAGGATCTCCACATTGCCAGGCAGCTTCGCCTATTTCTTTAAATAATTCTCGAGCTTTAATTTTTTCGCAAGGTTCGCCTGTGGTAACGTATTTGGTCCAAAAATCACCATCTTGTTCAACCGCGTTCATAAAATTATCTGTAAGTCGTACTGAATTATTGGCATTTTGAAAAAAGATAGAAGAATAGGCTTCGCCATTGATAGACCCGTCGTAGCCAGCATCTATTAAAACATGCGCCTTTTTTTCTTCTTTGGCTTTGCACCAGACAAATTCTTTGATATCAGGATGGTCCACGTTTAACATCACCATTTTGGCGGCACGGCGAGTTTTTCCTCCGGATTTGATAACACCCGCAAAAGCATCAAAACCGCGCATAAATGATACTGGTCCGGATGATAAGCCGGATGATTGAGCTAGGCCTTCTTTACTGGAACGAAGAGATGAAAGATTGGAACCGGTTCCGGATCCGAATTTGAAGAGCATGCCTTCGGTAACTGCAAGTTGAAGAATGGATCGCATGTCATCTTGAACTGAATTAATGAAACAAGCCGAGCATTGCGGGTTAGGATTAACGCCGACATTAAACCAGACAGGAGAATTAAATGCGGCTTTTTGATTGATTAAAATGGATGTGAGTTCGGCTTCGAAAATTTCGGCATCTTTCTCGGTTTGAAAATATCCATCTTTGCGCCCCCAATTGCTGATAGTTTGAGCGACTCTATTAACGACTTGTCGCATGGATGTTTCGCGATCGGGAGAATCGAGTTTTCCGCGAAAATATTTGGAAACAATAATGTTAGTGGCTGTTTGTGAATATGTTTTTGGAACTTCAACTCCAAGTTGCTCGAAGACTTTTACACCTTTTTCATTTGTAATGATAGCATCTCGATGTTCCCAGATAAGTTCGTCATATGGATGAACTCCTTCTGTGGTAAAAAAACGTTTAATTGTTAAGCCATTACCATAAATTTCTTGTTCCTGCGTTTGAGTTTTATTGATTCTGAAAAGAATAAAATTCCGTGCGACTGAAATGAAATTGGTATTGATAAGAGTCGCGCCTATGATTTCACGGACATCTTCAGAGCTTGGTACGGTATGACCGTTAAATTTTTTGGATAGATCATGCATTACATAAGAATAAATACGTTCTACTTCATCTGTTGATTTTTCGGTTTTGTAACCAGAAGCTTCAAAAGCTTTTTTAATGGATTGTCTAATTTTATCGGATTTGAAAGTATCTATTCGTCCATCTCGTCGTCTGATTGATTTGATGGTCTTTAAATATGCCATAACAGCATCGGTATTAATCAATTTTGTAGTGTTTTGAGTCGTTTGATCGACTTCAAATTTATCCTGTGATTGCATAGGCTTGGATATCAATCGTTATAATGTTTAACATTGAACGATTTTATTATTTTCCCATGTATTCTTTGCATTAACCGATGGCTAATGCAGGCGCGTTTAGAATTTGGGAGTTATTTAGTTTTTATTAGAAAATTCCCAATCAACGTTTTGCGTTGACTTTTTTATTTAAGTTAAGAGGGAATTTTTTGTATTTCTATGTACGTAAAAGCGCGTTATTTTGACGCAAATTTGAGTAGACAAAATACAATCGCAACATTTTATGCGTTGCGGTTATGATCACCTGACCACAACATCTTGTGGTCTAAAAGAAATTATACCACAAGATGTTGTGTTCAACTGGGGATAACAGAGTTGATAATAAATTTAATTGTGAATTTATAAATATAAATAATATTTATATTTTAAAGTCCGAGTGACAGGTTGATTTTAGGGGTTTCGGTTAATTGAGCAGGAAGGATGGGCAGAATAACTTCTTGTTTTTCTCCGAAACGATTAAAATAATAAACTTTTTGTTCGGTGAGCGCTTTTTCGTAAATATCTTTGGTAACACGGACGTCTTGTAGACAGTAATCGCGTAATTTATCGATTTCGCCATTTTTCCAAAATTCAACGGCTTGCAGACCGTGACCGCTCTTCCCTACTCCAAGTGTTGCATGGGCAACGTCGTCGAGTTTAACTCTGTGACCAATGCGTTTTTCGATTTCTATCATAATATCAACTGTGGGGAACTTCATAATATCACCCGTGTAATAAGTTTGCATACAAGGATAATCGAAACCGAAAAGATTGTAACCAATGATACGACTAGATCGTTCCATACGAGGCCAGAGCTTGGGGAGATCTGGTTCGAGAAATGTTTCATAAGTGTCAGTTTCGTAAAAGTAGACGCCTATAAGGGAAATTTTAAGCAAAGACGCTTGGTAAGCGCCTACATCTTGGAAGGTGTTTTGGGTTTCAATATCAAGAACAATTTCATTTCGCATATTAATATATAAAATATAAAATAACCATTAATTACTAATTTTTGAGCCATAGCTGATGTGCGATAATTTAGCATAAGGATGGTTAAAGAGCTTGTGGACAAAAATTACTAGCTATTGATTAAATATAAAGAATAATTTGGTTAATTTATATTTTTAAAATGCGTTAAATTTTATAAAGTTTTTTTAAATAAATTTATGGATTTTGTATATTTTAATTAAATTAGTAGCTGAAGAGATTTGATAATTGACATTATATTTTATTGTGATAAGATATTGGCTCATTATCAACCAACGGAGAATGATATATGAAGATCTCGAAAGAAGCAGAGAGATTGAGGGTATTTGTTCTTTGGGCATTGGATCAAGATGATTTGGACTTGTTTGATGTAGCAAAGAGTTTTGTGCGTCAATTGTTCATTTTTGCTCATATGCGATTTGGAGGCAATGAATTCCGAATTCAGCAAAATGCCATGAGCGAACTAGCAGTCAAATTAATCTCACTAGCTAAACGTAAAAATTATGAGCTTGTGCCAGCTAGTGTGCATATTTTGGCGAATGCATCACCGGAAAACCAAAAAGCTCTAGACATGGCTATTGAATTTGCTCCTGCTATTTATGATTTAGCAGGTTTTCCTCCACGGGAAAAACTTCATGATGTAGCTCAGTTATACTTTGGTGCTAATCTTACGCTTTGAAACTTTAAAAAGCGTCTCATAAAACCTTCCACTTGGAAGGTTTTTTCTTTAAGCAATTTTCTAGTTTATTTTTAGATATTTGTTTTTTGCTTGAAGTGAATGTGTAACATTACTGTGGCGGTTGAAATGATAGATTGTAATTTGTTTGGTGGTGGCTAGTAATTAAAATCAGTGACTGAAATAGTTCCTAAAATAGCAGAATTGGTTTTGTCTTTGAGAGGTACAATTCGACAGGCGGGTTTCTTACCACGATGGTAGTTACGCGTTTTGCCCATGGCATGACTCCAAGCATCGAAAGTTTGTGCTAATGAACCGGTGATAGCTATACAATTGGGTTCGAAAATAGTATCTAAATTAGCCAATAGGGCGCCCATATTTGCGCCATATTCAACGAAAAGTTCAGCACTGTTTGCTGGGTTATCTTGTAATTTAGCGTAGATTTCAAGAGCTGATTTGCCGGTTTTTTTAAAAAAGAAATGATTTGAACAAAAATCTTGTAAATACCGGCTTTCATGAGGTTCGCTAATTGCTTCGCGAAAATCTGCGACCATACGATTTAAGATACTTTCTTTGATATGCGTTTGTTTATCTTTTTCAACCGCGCAAAGACTGACTGAATCACCTATTTCGAGTAATAAATAAGTTCTGCGCTTATTAAAATGCCCTCGGCTAACTTCGAATGAAGCTTTGGCGCGGATCAGGGATATTTGTTTTTTGGATAAACGCCAATTTTCACTGTTGGGAAAAAATCCAGGTTCCGGTAAAATTATAATAGGATCTTTTTTGATTTTGAGCTCTTTTAAAGCGGATTCGATTTCTTTTTTAATAACTGTTTCGGTTTTTCCGGCTAAAGGAAAGATGCCTAAAACCACAATTTTTTTATTATCCTCCGATAAAACGATTTTCATCTCTTGTTTGAGGATTTGTATTATAAGGGATTGCATATTTTTAGTTGTTAGCCACTAATAATTATTTTTATATGAATACGAATTTAATTAAATCAAGGTATAGGATAAGATAAATTGGCTATTTAAATATTTGTTTTGCTTGTTCCCAGAATTCGGGAGTGTTGTGTATTGTTTTCATGTAGTACCACCATTCTACTCCCCAAAAATCGATTCTAGATACTCCCATATTTTTAGCATGAGTGATATTTTTTTGCATTTTTTGGAGATTGAAGGTGCGATATTGTTCTTCAAGCGAAGCTTCGGGAATTGTGGTTTTAACCCAAGGCTCCATTTGATATTCGCTTATATATACTTGTTTTGTTCCGTGCAAAAATTGAGTAAGTTGACCTTTACGTAGATAGAATTGTGGAGGCACGAACCAATAATTGAAGATGCCAATGGGGCTAATAACGGTGCGGTAGACGCTGACTCCTAAATAGTCAACTTTTTTACCTAAACTCCAAAGAGATAGTTCTCCGGAATCGGTTGTTGCAATGGGCTTAATGCTGTCCAAAGAGCGCACAAGGGCTATTTCATCATCAATAAAATTTTTGCGAATAGAAGGACAAATCCCAAAAGGAAAATTTGGTTCATTTTCTACCTGCCAAGCTACTACTGCGGGATGATTTTTATAACGTTCGACTATTTTTGTGAGTAGTTCTTTGACAGCAAGTTCCCTTTCTGGTTCGGATAAATCTCGCGCCCAAATTGGCGTCCAACATTCGGGCCAACGTGGTAGCTTGTGACCAATAGCCAAGGTAACAGTACCTCCCCTTTCGGCTATGGCATTTAGATCATTATCTAGCCATTCCCAGTTCCATTGATTTTTTACGGGTTGTAATAGGCTCCAATAAGCTGGTATGCGAAAATGTCTTACACCAAGATCATCCAGAGAAGCAATCAATGCTTCATCGGGATTGATCCCGAGGTCGATTGCGTAAGGACGACTAAATGTAACTCCGGCCATGTAATTAGTATCCATATTGAGATTCATGGCTTGAAAAGCGATGAAATACAATATAGCGAAAATACCGATAAAGATTATTATTCGTAAAAAATGTTTGGTTTTGAATTGCATGAAAGTATTATAACATAAGCGTTATGATACTTATAACAAGATTAGATAATCTCCACTTTGTAAATATAAAGCAAGATTAATTTAAATTTTTAATTTTTGATGGATTCTATGTTAAACAATCAATCCTAGACCGATGGCCATGATGATGAGAGCAATAATTTTTTGAAGAACGATGTTGCGATTCAAGGTTTCGCCAAGTAGATTTTTGGCTTTGGATTTGAAAATAAAGGCTACTATGACCAATAGAGCGAATTGCATGACTTGTAGAGCATTAACAATGGCTACTGATCCCATAGAAATAGCATATTGAACTCCAACGTAACCAAGGCCTCCCATAATTTGACCAAAGATAGCCAAAAGAGCAGCGGTTTTGGGTTTGATTTTGAAATTTGTAGCCTCTTTCGTTGTTTTTATGGGTGGTGATTTTTTGGCTTTTTTAAAACCAAAAATTGTTTGAATTTCTCTTCCGGCTTTGCGATCGATCATCATAACAATAATTACAGCGGTTAAAGCTGTGAAGATACGTGTACTAACAAAACCGCTTAAAAACCCTATATCATTGTAAACTGCTTTAATACTGACCGAGGTTGCTGCGAAAAGTAGCGCTGATAATGCGCTAAGCATAAGTGCTTGACGCGAAAGGCGTTCGTTGGCTTTACCGTAAGACAAGATAATAGTAGCTAAAACGAGTAGAAAGAATCCTAATAATTCTGTGAGAGTTAATCTTTCATTTAGAAATAACGTGGTTCCGATTAGGGTTAACATGGGTATAAAGGCCGAAATAACGGGGACTACTCGACTTGCCTCTCCTCTGGATAAAGAGGCAAAAAATGACCAAAGAGCAGTTGTAAAAGTAATACCACTAAAAATAGCCCAAAACAATGTTAAACCTTGAGGCCATATATCAACCCATGGAATGAGAGCTAGCGCAAGAAAAGATAATATGCCAACAAGGCCAGCATAAGTAGCGCTACGTTTAAAAGCATTTTGTAATAGTATTTTATCGATGATAAAGGCTATGCCGTTTGAGGCGTGACCCAAGAGAGCAATAATGATCCACATATCGATAATTTATTTGATTTTTTGTGGTTTAGCAGTATTAAATAATAATAGTTTGTCTAGGTTGAGGCACTTTTGCTTCGATATGAAGAGTTTTAGTAATGCTTGTGGCAAGAGCTAGAGCGGCTTGTTCTTCGCCATGAGTGCAGTAGACGGTTTTAGGACGTTTTTTGCTACTTTTGATCCAATTAATTAGCATTTTTTGATCTGCGTGCGCACTGAAGCCACCAATGCTGATTATATCGGCTTTAACATTAACATATTCATCCAATACATGGACGCGTTTTTGACCATTATAAAGTTTGCGTCCTAAAGTGTCTTGAGCTTGAAATCCTATAATGAGCACAGTGCATTTTTTATCGCCTAAATATCTAATAAGATGATGTTGAATGCGTCCCCCGTTCATCATGCCAGCTCCAGCGATAATGACTTTTGGCCAAGGCGCATCGTTAATTTTTTTTGATTGATTCCTTGAATAAGTGACTTCCAGACCAGGAAAATCAAAAAGAGCGTCGCCAGAAACAACTTGATTATAAGCGCTGATGCTATAATAATGCTGATATTTTTGAAAAACGTCATTAACCTCAATGGCTAATGGACTATCTAAAAATATATTGATTTTTGGTAGGTGTTTTTTTTCGATAAGATTGTTTAGTTCCAAAAGAATTTCTTGAGTACGTTCGATAGCAAAGGCTGGGATAAGCAAAACCCCATTACGATTTATTGTTTCTGTAACATAATCTTTCATTATCTTCCAGCGTTCAGATTTTTTTTCATGAATTCGATCTCCATAAGTTGATTCGATAAAGAGAACATCGGATTGAACAAGATCATCTTTTTGTTTAAGTATGGGTGTGTCAATATTGCCAAGATCGCCAGAAAATACAACACTTTTTCCAGTAGAATCAATTATATGGATAAAAGCGCTTCCAAGGATATGGCCAGCGTTATAAAAATGAATTTGTAAATCTTTGAAACATAGCGCGCCTGAATCATCAATGGGTTTAATATGTTGAACGGCAAAATCAATATCTTCTTTAGAAAATAATTTTGGAGCGTTATGTTTGACGAATTCTTCTTCCATTATTTCTTCGGCGTCATACCAAAGCAATTCGCAGAGATCTTTTGTTGGTGGCGTGCAATAAATAGGACCAGAGAATCCTTTTTTTACTAATTGAGGCAAGCGACCGCTGTGATCAATATGAGCATGGGTTAAAATAACAGCATCAATATCATGCGGAGAAAAATCGAAACCATCGTAATTTTTTGCTTGAGCATATTGACCACCTTGAAAGAGCCCGCAATCGATGAGAATTCGGGTTTTTTCGGTTTCTAGTAAATAACAAGAGCCGGTAATTTCACGAACAGCCCCAAAAGGAGTGATTTTCATTAGTTTATTATAACACGTAATAGAAAACAATCGAATACTATATAAATAAAATACATCTTATCTTACTTTAAAATATAAAAGCTTTATAAATTGCTCCGTGAAGTTTAATAACTGTATAACCTTGTGATTTCGGTTTGTCGTTTTGTTAATTGTTTATTGAGATTAGAAAGAAGATTTTGATTTGAGGTAAGGATATCATAAATTTCGCCTTCGGAAGATTCATGCCAAATAGTGGGCGTGTAAAAACCATCTGGATTTTTTATGAATTCCGCGTTGATAATACGCATAACTGGCGAGGTATTTTGATTAGTGTTGATATTTTTTGTCCAAGGCTTGCAAAATGCAAAAAAATTCAAGCGTATTTTGTTTTGTTCAGAAGAAGCGTTTTCTATCGGTACTATGGCGCAAGAACCGAAAATTGAAGAGGGAATGAGCCTATTTTTAGTAGCGTATTCCAAAGAATAGACTAAAGGCATGTTATTGGCAGGACTGGATTTGGATTCAGAAAAAGCGGGACAAATGACATGAGCAAGAGGACCTGGATTAATGCCACATTGTTTTTGTAAAATGAGATTCAATAACATGCTGTCAAGATCGGGATTGCGTAAAATTTGTAAAACGAATGTTGTTTGTAGGATTAGCAAAACTCCACCTATACCAACGAGCAGTCGAAAAGCAGTTTCTTGATGACTAAAAATATCCTTAAACAATTCTGAAAATATCCATGTTTTTCCACGAACAACGGCTTCTATTACGACCATTATAATTGTACAAAAAGCGCCTGCTAAAAATGCCAAAGCCGGATGCCAATTAAAAGCTGTTAAAGATAGTGCGACGGTTGGTAGCGAGATAATTGTAACTGCCGCCCAAACAAAATCGCTACTTGAAGTGTTTTGCGATTGTAGAGCTTTAGGCTCTTTTTTGCTTAATGTTTTTTTCATACCCCTCGTATGAAAAATAGTATAACATATTTTATATGTCGTACGCAATTAAGTTGTCGATTATGTAATAGAGCCAAGATTATCAAAATTAAAAATTAAAATTTAATTTGCTTCTTCTAAATATTTTGTAAAATAAAAGAATGAATTGTTTTTGATTTATTACATGAAAGACAAAATAAAATGGATTTTGTGTTTAGATTTTTTTAAGCAATCGTTTACCATAACGATTTAAAATGGCTCGTGGCGCAATTGTGGATGCTAATTTATTGATTGATGAGGATTGGCTTAGCACAAGAAGGGTTTTGCCTTTTTTGAGCGCTTCAATGGTTTGTTCAGCGACCGTGCTTGGATCGATTAATTTATTAAGATTGTTCTGTTCAGCGATATTTATGCCTGCGCGACGTT
Source organism: uncultured Gammaproteobacteria bacterium (assembly GCA_964563385.1). GTDB lineage: Bacteria > Patescibacteriota > Patescibacteriia > 2-12-FULL-60-25 > 2-12-FULL-60-25 > MWCR01. The sequence goes on along the minus strand of CAZLVV010000018.1, from coordinate 1,270 downwards.
GAAAATTGGTGGCTACGGCTTCGGGACAAGAACAAATTATACGTACGCCTTGATTTTTTACTTCTTCAGATAGCGCTTCGCTGAAATTGATTACAAAAGCCTTTGTGGCAGCGTATGTTGCCATGTAGGGAACAGGATAAAAACCTGCGGTTGAGGCTATATTGATTATAGCTCCTTTTTTACGAGCTAACATTTGCGGTAAAAAAAGTTTAGTCAAAGCCACGAGAGAACGACAATTGAGGTTAATCATGTTTAAAGAATCTTCGTAGCGAATTTTATTTTCAGCATTATATTTACCGAATCCGGCGTTGTTGATTAATATATCAATATTGATATTCATTTTTAATAATTTTTTTGGCAATTCGGGCAATGTTTTGGATCGCGCTAAGTCCGTGGATATAAAACGAACATCAATTTTATGTTTTTCTCGTAATTCGGTTGCTAGATTTTTTAGTTTTGCTTCGTTAGTGCCTAATAATATAAGAGGTTTATTTTTTGAAGCTAAAAGTCGAGCGAAAGCCTCCCCTATTCCGGATGAAGCTCCGGTAATTAAAGCATAATCTTTTTTGTCGCGCGATGTTTCAAGTGAAGTGTGAATTGTTGTATCCACCATTAGAGGCGCGGGAGCCGAATCTAATTTTGCCAATTCGGGCGATGCAGATAAAGCATTATCTGTGCGAGGTTGCAATAAGGGCGATGTATTAGTCATATTTTTACTATTATTTCAAAGTTTATCTTAACCTTAAGCGAATATGGACGTCAACTAAATGTACGCGCCCACCTATCTTTATGTGAATTTATTAATTGCAAGAGAGAAGACAATAATATAAAAACCTCTCGTAAATAAAGAGGTATTAAATAACAGATTTTATGGCCTGCTCTAAAGCAGTGGCGATGAATGCTTGATGATGCAAATGGGTTAAATCGTAATCGCTTAATATGGAGCTTATTTGCGGAAAATTTGATTCGAGGTTTGGCCACATGGCAATTAGCTCAACATAGCATTTGCGTTGAATGCGAATTTCGATTAATTGTATAATCAATGTTCGCCTTTGATTTTCAGGCAAATTAGAAAGGGCAATTTTTAATCGAATAAGTAATTCATGGCGAAGCCAGGATTTGGGAGTGTTTTGTAAATGTAAAATTTTTTCTTCGCAATTCATGAAACTCCTTTCTTTAGAGAAATTAACCATGTTTATCCAATCATGTCAAGGGAGTGTACAGTTAACCTCTAAGGGTAACTATCTAGGCATCTAAGGGTAACTAAGGT
>CAZLVV010000017.1:0-24052 GCA_964563385.1 uncultured Gammaproteobacteria bacterium | reverse complement strand
CCTTAGTTACCCTTAGATGCCTAGATAGTTACCCTTAGAGGTTAACTGTACAATACTTGATTAATTATTGATTTTGCGTTATAATCGCGAAACTTTTTATATGATTAATATACGCAATATCGCGCTCATAGCACATGTGGATCACGGCAAAACAACTCTTGCTGATGCTTTGATTAAACAGAGCGATAGTTTTAATGACCGCGAGTTGGAAGATACTACTATTTTGGATTCCAATGAATTGGAGCGAGAGCGCGGGATTACAATTTTATCAAAAAATTGCGCGGTTATTTATAAAGATACCAAAATTAATATTGTTGATACTCCGGGACATGCTGATTTTGGTGGAGAAGTGGAGCGTGTAATGAATTTAGTTGATGGAGCATTGTTGCTCGTTGATGCCAAAGAAGGGCCCATGCCACAGACGCAGTTTGTTTTGAAAAAGGCAATTCAAGCAGGGCATCGAATTATAGTTGTTATAAATAAAATAGACAAACCGGATGCTAGACCGGATTGGGTTTTGGATCAGACTTTTGATTTATTTGCGCGGTTAGGCGCTACAGATAAACAGATTGATTTTCCGGTGATTTATGCATCTGCAAAACAAGGTAAAGCTGGTTTGAGTGAAGATTTAACTAAAATGGAGAATATAGCTCCTTTGTTTGACGCGATTATAAAAGAGATTCCAGAACCAAAAAATGATCCCAATGGATCATTGCAGGTATCGGTCGCTAATGTTTCTTATGATAATTATCGTGGGAAAATGGGGATCGGACGCGTGATGCGTGGAATATTTAAACCAGGACAAGTTGCTTGGATAAATCGTGAAGGCAAGGTTACTAATATAAAAGTTACTACTGTTTATTCGTTTAAAGATTTAGGTAAAGTGGAAGTTGTTGAAGCTGAAGCGGGGGATATTGTGGCTTTTGCTGGTATTCCGGAAATTCAAATTGGAGAAACTTTAACTGATCCGGCTAATCCGGAAGCTTTACCAGTTATTTTTATAGAACAGCTAACGGTGAAAATGAATTTTGGCGTAAATACTTCGCCATTTTCAGGCAATGAGGGGCAATATACGACATCTAGAAATATCAAAGAAAGATTGGATCGAGAATTGCAAAATGATGTTGCGTTAAGAGTTGATAATACAGGCGAACAAGGAGAATTTGTAGTATCAGGTAGAGGAGAATTGCATTTGGCAATTCTTGTAGAGAAAATGCGACGCGAAGGTTATGAACTGCAAGTATCGCGTCCGCAGGTTATTTTTATTGAAAAAGATGGTGTTGTTATGGAGCCGTTTGAATCTGTAACAATTGAATGTCCTGATGAAATGAGCGGATCTGTGATTGAAGAAACTAGTAAACGCAAAGGTGAAATTTTAGATATTCGAATGGAAAATGGAACAACTTTTATTGATGCTGTTTTTCCAACTAGAGGTTTGATTGGTTATCGTTCGCAATTTATGCGGGTAACTAAAGGCAGAGGGGTTATATATTCTGTATTTTTGGAATATCGTCCGAAATTGGGAGCAATTGAATCAACTACTCATGGGTCTTTGATTGTTTTTGAATCAGGAACAGCGATGACGTATGGTTTATTAAATGCTGAAGAGCGCGGGATTTTATTTATTACACCCGGAACTGCTGTTTATGAAGGAATGGTTGTAGGACAAAATGCTAAACCTGAAGATATGGAGGTGAATGTCTGTAAAGAAAAACGTTTAACTAATATGCGTTCAAAAGGAGATGGTGTTGCTGAAGTTTTGAAGGCTCCACGCATATTGAGTCTTGAAGAAGCAATAGAATATTTGAAAGACGATGAATTGTTAGAGGTTACTCCCAAATCTCTTCGTATCCGTAAAAAATATCTTAAATCTCATGAAAGACGAAGAGCAAATCAAGCTTTTAAGTTTTAATTATTAATTTTTTTGGCTAAATTAATCAAAGTTTTTTGTTTTTTGGAGATGACTTGCTTGTTTTTAGAGAGGAGGTTATTTATTAAGCTTATTTTGATAGATTTGGTACTTTGTAGTTTATTTTTTGTTTTAAGAAGGGAGAGATAAGCATGTATAACTATTTGATTTGCTTTGGTTTTTTTGATAAAAGAGATGAAGTTCTTTACAACTAGATGAGAGGAGAGAGCAATGAATTATTTGATTGATCCGGCTCTCCCTTGGGAGCTCAAAGCTACGGTTGGTTTGAGTGGAGGAATATTAATCGCAATTGCGATGTTGTTTATTCCCAAGAGATTTTTGGCAAAAATAAGCGTTTGGCCATTATGCTCTCCAAATTGGTTAACAGTTTGGAGCGTTATTATCTATGTAATTTGTTTGCCCATATATTTATGGTGCGATATTTATATCGGTTTTTGGTTGTTGGTTATCGGAGGAGTGTTGGATGTGCTTGATGGCAAACAAGCTACGGCCATGAAGCAATATGGAATTGCTAGAAGTCAAGAAAGTTTGGAAAGAGGTGAATGGCTGGATCCGTTAGCTGATAAGTTACGGCAACTTTCTGTGATTGTTGTGATGACATTGTATGGAGTTTTTAATCCTGTATTGGTTTTATTGACTATTGCTGTCGATATTTTTGGGACATTGGTACGCAAACCATTTATCAATCGTGAGCCGTTTTCTATTATGCAAAAATATATACGTCAATCTAAAGCGTCAGCAGTTGGTAAGATAAAATCTTTGATGCAAGTGTTTTGCATAATTGTGGCCGTGCCATATCAGCAAGATTGGATAGGTCTTGGCATTTTGCCGGATATTATGTTGTCGTTAACCTTTGTTTTTGGAATATTGAGCGTTATTTCTCGTATAAAAATCAGCCGTGAAATTGATCATATTGTTGATGAAGCGCATGCTTTTTTTAAACATCAAGATATTTGATGTTCCTCACAGATTCTTGTGGGGATTTTTTATTTAAAATCCGCTAACGAGTAGCGGAGAGATGAGATGAGACCAAGGAAATTATTTCTTGATCTTTTTGATAAGAAATATTGAGATGCAAAGATAATGATTTAAGCATGGCTGATTTGACGGCCTTTGTCATCAACTCGGCAAGGCGTGTGTGTAATCCGGCGTAGTTTAGAGTTACTTTCGAATTTGAATTTTAGAAAATAATGCTACAATTTGCTCCGAAAGCGAAATAAAGTTTGTCGTTTCGGTAATTTTTTAAATTTAGTTTATTCTTTGTTAGTGTGATAATATTGATAAGTTTTAAGATTAGATTTTTGTGACAATTTTTGGTTAGTTTTCAGTGTATATAGATGATATTGTAAATTGGATATCTGATTTTTATTATGTGTAATTTATTTTTATAAATTTGTTATTAACTAGTTATGACCGGTAAAACTCATTTTGTTATTGGCGCTAATGTGGCTTGGGTGGCGTATTTGATATTACCCAAGGATGCGTGGTTTTTATTGTTACCAGTTATTGGAGGAGTCTCTGCGCTTTTGCCGGATTTGGATAATCGTCATGCAACAGTGCATCAATGGACCAAGGGTCTGTTAAGATTATTTTTAGTGGATCGTGTTAGGCATAGATCTTTGTTTCATTCATTGATAATCATTCCTTTTGTGATGCTTGGATCGGTTTTATTGTTACCGATTCATGTTACGGCTCCATTGATTTTTACTTTGGGATACATGTCGCATTCGTTTATTGATGGTTTTAATCCGCAAGGTTGCGAATTTTTATATCCAAGTAAAAAAAATTATAGATTTTTGCCAAGGTTTTTATGTGTTAATACTGGCGGATGGATTGATCATATGTTATTTGGGTTAGGTTTGTTATGTTTTGCCGTGTATTACATGTATTTTTTTGAATTGATTACTGTTAGTTTGACGCTTTCTTGACATTGATTTAAAAAATATGTTTTAGTGTTTGTAGTACGTTAACATTCTAAAAAATGGAGTAGATCGATGGATAAAATAAGAAAAAGAGAAGATCAGATTTCTTGGTATAAAGTAATTTTATCATTCGGAATAATGGGGTTCATAATTGCCATATTTTATTTTTTTGGATCTTGTGTTTTTATGCCGAGCTATGAGATGCAGGCAATGTCTGGTCATTATGTTGTTTTTGATCAAGCTTTGATTGGAAAAGGACCGCGGGATGCTGTATTGAATAAAAATTTGTTTGAATTGGCTGAAACTGTAAAACAAGATATTGAGAAATCCGATTTGAATCAAACACAAATGAAATTGGAAAATTTACAGAGTACTTGTAAACAATATTGCACTACTGAATTGTCGCAATCTTCGAAGCATTATTATACGGGGAGTGGTTATTATTATCCTATGCAAAAGACGGTTTGTACCTACAGTTCATCTTGTACGGAAGTTGAATATAAAACATATAAGCATCTTCGAGATATGCTGGATGCTGGTGTTTTGACCCAAGAAAAGATGAATCATTATCTTGCCAATTATCCCAGTTGTAGAGCTTGGTTTATACGATTTTTATGGGTTTGGTTAAGTGGATCTATCGCATCAGCGGTAATAATTTTTACTTTGATAGTCTTTTCAATGATAAAAGAAAATTGGCAAAAGAAAAATTGCTAAAGCGCAAAAAATCATAATAAGATCAGAATGCTAGAATCATATAGAATCTCAATTTTTTGGAAAAAAAGTTTCTTCTAAGAGTTTGTACAAGTAGTTGAATTGAATTTTATTGAATAGGAAGGTAAAAAAGAAGTCGTATGAGTCATGTATTTTTTGAATCGCAATATCGTTAATTGTTAAAACGCCTCATTGAGGTGTTTTTTTAAATACTCAATGCACTTATATATAATAAATTAAGAGCGAATAAGATATGCCACTTGGCATCTTTTTTATCTGTAGGCTAAATGCTCTATGTGGCGTTTACGAGCAAGAGCTATTCTTTGCGCGTTTCCATTTGTTTTTTCTAAAAGCATGGCCGCATAATTGCCTCCTAAAAAATGAGGGAGAATTACATACGAACTGCCGTTTTTATACAAAACGTTGGCTTGGTTGACGTTGCTTGCGATATTGATAATAGTGGCGCTGGGGTTGATTTTATTAAGTTTGTTTAAGATTAGTAGATTGGCATCGATATCGGGAATTGTGACTACAATGATTTTGGCTTTTTCTAAATTTAATTCATCTAAAAATTCGTTGTCATGAGCATCTCCGTAAACAGCTTTGATTTTTTTTGTTTGTAATGAAGAGATGACTCCGGGATCAAAATCAACTACTAAGAATTTATATTTAAGTTTTTTTAAAGTTTGTAAAAAATCAGTTCCTACACGATGACAACCAAATAGAATGGCGTCATATCTTTCTTTTTTAATATTATTTTTTAGCATTTTTTTTCGTTCAAAAATTGAAAGAATCGGCGAGAGAAATTTATAGATTGAATCAGCGTAAATAATCATTAGTGTTGAGCCGGCTATTGTGATAATACCCACCATGGTAATTAATGAAACAATATCTTGATTTACGAATCCTGAATTTTGTGCCAGAAGGATTAAGATAAAAGAAAATTCACTGATTTGGGCGACTGTTAATCCTGCATAGAAGCCAGTTTTTTTTGTGTAACCCATGATACCCATTAAGATCATGACGATGAGTGGATTGCCGATAAGCACAAAAATTGAAAGTAATACGGCTTGCGCTAGCATGGCGTTAAGATTGGAGAAGGTTAAGTGCGAACCCAAGAGAACAAAAAACATTATGATGAAAAAATCGCGTAACATTTTCATTTTAGAGCTGATTTCGTAATGATATGGAGAGGCTGCAAGAACTATGCCAGCGGCTAAGGATCCTATTTCCACAGAGAGTCCGATTTTGTAAAATAATGCCGCCAAGCCAATGCCCCAGCCAATGGAAAATAAAAATAAAAATTCTTGCGATTTGGCAAATAATTTTGTTATTTTTGGTAAAATATAAATGCTCATGAAAGCTAAAATTAAAAATATAATAAATGTTTTAGTCAGGATGGCTATCATGGTGTCCATGGCGCTTAAACCTTGATTTAGCGAAGATACGAATATTAAAATAGAAGTAGCTACAACATCTTGAACCAATAAGAAACCTATTGCTATTTTGCCGTATAATTTTCCGAGATCATGACGATCGGATAAAAGTTTTAAAACAATAATAGTACTGCTGAAAGTGAGGGCTATGGCAATGAAAATAGAGTTAATGATATTGAATCCAAGAAAATAGCAGATTCCAAAACCGATAATACTGGTAAAAACAATCTGCCCAAGACCTGTAATGATAGATATTTTGCCAACTTCGCGAATAACATGCGGGCTTAAACTGAGACCAACAATAAATAATAGAGCGGTAATGCCCAATTGAGAGAAAATTTCTAGAGTTTCGGCTGACTTAATGATGTTAAGCGCTGTTGGGCCGGCAATAATGCCAGTAATTATGTGTCCGAGTATTAATGGCAAGCGCAGTTGTTGCATTATAAGAGCCATGATAGTGGCTAATCCAAAAATCAAACTTATTTCTATAAAAATATCCATAATGAATGTTAATATTATAACATATCTATTGATAGTGATTGTAGCTTATATTTAAGTTGTAAATTATTAAATTTATTGATTGGTTAGGTAAAGTGAGTTTGCCTCTTTTTTATTTATTGATTTTGATATAAACTGAATAATGATATGAACAAGTCATTTAAATCATTATTTATATTTTTGATGATTTTAATTTTTGCTGGTTGGGGATGTGGAAAAAAAGAATTGAATCTTGCGGATACGGTTTCTGAAACTTTGGAGAGTGAAGTTCCTATTGAGGCAGAACCTGTTGTGGAATTGAAATATTTGACGGAATCAATTAATGAAGAAGATTCAAAAATGAGAATTAATTTGGAATATCCTGTATTTGAAGAAAGCGATTATGATTATAGCGCAATAAACGCAGAAATTAGAGATTTTGTTGAAGAGTTAAAAGAAGGTTTTCTTGATGATTATAATAGTTTGGATCATGAAAATGATTTTGGGGTATGGTTTTTAGAAAATTCTTTTTTGGTTTCTAGAAATGACGAGTCATTTATTAGCGTTGTTTTGGAATGTAATACGTATACCGGAGGAGCGCATGCGAATTATTTTTATAAAACTTTTTTGTTTAATATGGAAGAAGACGGAAGTTTGATGAGTGTTACTGATATATTTAATCCGGAAGCCGTAACTTTGGATGCGGATTCAGGAGTTTATATTGATTGGTTGAATTATGTATCTAATCAGGCGAGATTGCAATTAATGAGTCAGGAATATGCGGATGCGGATTGGATAAATGAAGGAGCTGGTCCGCAAATTGATAATTTTTCTTTGTTTTATTTAACTGATAAAGAAATTGTGTTTTTATTTCCTCCTTATCAGGTAGCGCCTTATGCCGCCGGCCCGCAACAGGTTAGTTTTACAATAGATGAATTAGCGAATTATTTAAGAGCTTACGATTTTTAATTGTTGAAGAACGGTCGCTAAAATAGAATTTTGTTAAAATTAAAGTTTCTTAAGAGAGATTGAGATTACTCATTATAAATTCTGATTTTTAATTTTGATAAGTTAAATGATTTTTTATTTGACCTTTTAATGTTTGTCTTTTAATCTTTGGCTAGCACATTAAATTATTGCAAGGAGTTAAAAAATGCGGAGTAAGAATTTTGAGGATAAAATTATTAACCTTGCGGATTTTGCTATTGATGCATATCAAGATTCTATAAACTTGGTTTTGACAACCGGAGCTTTTGATATGTTGCACCCAGGACATGTTCGTTATTTATGGCGGGCTTCTGAGCAGGGCGATTATTTGATTGTTGGGATTGATTCGGATAAGCGAGTGCGATCTGCTAAAGGCGAGCATAGGCCGTTTTTTCATGAAAAAGATCGGTCAATTGTAGTTGCCGGACTGGGTTTTGTTGATTTGGTTTGCGTTTTTGATAATATGAAAGAATTGCTGGATACGGTTTTACCAACGACATTGGTTGTTTCGCCAACTTCAACCGAAGACGCATCTTTTGATCGTAAAATGTACGCAAAAAATCGAGGAATAAAAATTGTGGAGATTTCAGAACAAGCAAAAATGCATACCTCGGATTTTGCAAAGCAAATAAGGTATAAAATTTTGGAATCTGATTAGTCGTCGAGGTTTTGATTCCATGCTAAACTAAGCATGGATTTTTATTATGAGAATATATGAAGAAAATCGAGATAAATATAAAACCTCGTATAAATCTACGGGATGCCAATTTTGCGATAAGATAATAATTAAGGATCAACAAGTTAAACAACTAGAAGGAAAATATTGGCGAGTTTTAGTATGTAAATATCCTTATATGGATGGGAATTTAATGCTTATTCCTAAACGACATGTTACAAATACAGATAAGTTGAAACAGGAAGAATGGGAGGAATTTTCAGGAATATTGCTTAAATCTCAAAAATTGCTTTCAAAATTATTCGCAACACAATCTTTTAATATCATGTTGCAAATAGGTCCGAATTCTGGAGCTTCAATTAGGCATTTGCACTGGATGATAATACCTCGTCCTAAAAAAGTTTTTTTATCTGGTTGGAATGTATTGCAGAATTTTTATTTTGTTACTTTATCGTATAAAGATCTATTGAAAAAAATTAATAAGTTTTATTCGTAGTCAAAATTGAATTAAATTTCAAAGCGTTGGTTGGATAATTATGAAACAAGTTAGTTATTTGCCATATTGGAAATCCTTAATTAATTTTATTTTGGATAAAAATACCAATTGGAAGCCTAAAGTTGGAGTAATATTAGCGATTTTATATTTGATCTGGCCGATTGATTTGATTCCTGATTTAATGCCGATATTTGGTTGGCTTGATGATATCGGATTTACGGCTTTGGCTGTTTGGTATTTGCTTACTTCGGTTAATAAATATTTAGCTGGAGTAAAATGCGAAATGAATAATGAAGATTTAGATTATAAAATATAGAATCAAAAACTTGAATTTAAAATTTGGAATTTAAAAATTACTGAATAATATTTATGATAATTATGCAAGATTTTTTGATAGCAACCATTTTGGGAGTTGTGGAAGGGGTTACTGAATTTTTGCCGATTAGTTCGACTGGGCATTTAATTTTGTTTAATGAATGGTTCGTTTTTGAAGAAAATTTTACAAAAATGTTTAATATAGTTATACAGTCGGGCGCGATATTGGCAGTCATTATTCTTTTTTGGAAGGATTTGTGGCCAGAGGAGTTGAGTTATAAAGCAATAGAAGCAAAATGGGGAAAAATATTTGTCGCCTTTGCGGTTACCGCTTTTTTGGGAGTTTTATTAAGTGATTACATAGAGAATTATCTTTTTTCTCCATGGGTTGTTGCCGTGACTCTTATTGTTTATGGTGTGATTTTTTTTATAATTGAAGCTAGGAGTAAAAATTTTCGAAATGTTAAAAATTCGATCAGTTATAATCATGCGATATTGATAGGTTTAGCGCAGTCTTTAGCCATGATTCCGGGAACTTCACGTTCCGGAGCAACGATAGTTAGTTTATTACTGTTAGGTTATTCTAGAATATTTGCAGTAAAATTTTCTTTTTTATTAGCTGTGCCAACTTTATTAGCGGCTGGAGGTTATTCATTATTAAAATACGATCAAAATTTGTCCATGCAAGATATTTTGTTGCTTGTAGTTGGTTTTGTTGTATCGTTTATATCAGCATATATAGTTAGTAAATGGTTTTTTAATTTTATTAAAGCTAATACATTCATTCCTTTTGCATATTATAGAATAGCTCTGGGTATTATTGTTTTGATTTATTTTGGATATAAAATGTAGTAATAATGGTATTTATGGATTTGTGAGCCAAGAATCAAGTAAAGAGTGTAAAGATTAATGTATTTCAAAATTATCTAAACAAATTACCTAGATTTATGATATAATTAAATTATGTCAATTTTTAAAAACAACAACATAAATAATCCTTTTGGAGTTCCTAATACGGCGCGCCCTAATTTAGGGGCTTTGGCTAGTAAGATTTTATCAGATAGAGATGCAGCACGATTTAAAAGTATATTAGGAGAAGAAGGTGAACAAAATCCAGGAAATTCAAGCATTGAAGATATTCTAGTCAGCGGTTTAGAGGGTATAATGGATAATGAAGAAAGAAAAAAATTAGAAGAAGAAAAAGAACGTCGTGATCCTCTAAAACGAATCATCGCTTGGGCAAAAAAATACGATCTCGGTGATGAGAATTGGGTAAAGAAATATTTTGAATTCGAGGACGATGGTACATTTATTTGTAATGCTAATTTGAAGTTGGATTCCATGACAGAGCCAGATTTTCCTGAAAGCATCAAATATGTGAACGGTAGTCTTTCCCTCAATGGCCTCACTTCAGCTGTAGGTCTCAATCTGCCAGATAAAATTGAATATTCTCTCTACCTCAATAATCTCACTTCAGCAGAGGGTCTCAATCTGCCAGATGAAATTAAAGATCTCTACCTCAATGGCCTCACTTCAACTAAAGATCTCAATTTGCCAGATAAAATTGGAGGGAGTCTCGCACTCAATGGTCTGACTTCAGCAGAGGGTCTCAATCTGCCAGATGAAATTAAAGATCTCTACCTCAATGGCCTCACTTCAGCTGTAGGTCTTAAATTGCCAAAAGAAATTGAACGGACTCTATCCCTCAAAGGCCTCACTTCAGCAGAAGGCCTCGATTTAACTTATATTGAAGTTGGAGGTTTTATCTATCTTGAAAAAGTACCAAACAATGAAAAACAAGAGCTTCGTAAAAAATATTATGGTTTAAATATATCGTGAGCCAAGAATCAAGCAAATAAAGAGTGCCATATGTGGTGGACGCGTACATACACTTGACAAGATGTATTTTTTGTATCAAAGTGAGTTATCGATCTTTTTAGTCGTATTTGAGAGTTGAACATTGAAAAATATGCGTAAATTGAATAAATTCATGACGCATTAAAAAATCAGAGAGGAGTGTAATCATGCAACAAAAAAAAGCGCGTGTATTTGCTTTCTTGTTGTTTTTGCTAATTGTGTTAATTTCATTTTCTGCAAATGCAATTAAAGGCGTAAAAGCTTCTCCTATGATTGCTACAGAGGACGCGAATTCGGCTTTGGTTGAATTACTTGAGTTAGAAAAAAAAACTCATGCTATTCTAACTTCTTCGGCCGTTGTGGATCCTGCGCCAAGAGTTGTAAGACCTCCCAAGAGAGTAAAAAACAATTTGGGCTATCCGGATAGTTTTATTAGAGCTCAACCTTTGGCCGTTGCTCAGATCGAAGCTCGTTTTGCGGAACGACGTAAAAGCATGCGTTGCATTCCTAAAAATACTGAGTTGATACAACAAGATCCTGATGGCGATGTTTATTTGTTTGTGCTTGCCGGAGTCGATGTAGAAGATTTGAAACGTTGTTTTCCGAAACATGGATTTGATGCTCATATGACGGCTCATAATAATAATGCATCTTCTATAATTCCATATTACTTGGAAGATGCAACTAAGCCGGCTCGTGGAAATAATTTGCGATTCCATCAGGGGCGTTGGAACATAAAAAAGTCGCAATGGAAGGAATCTGGAAGGGTTTTTTACGCAGATTGGTTTAAAGAGCATAAAGATAAGAAGTTTGGATTCGCTTTGCAAGCCGGGCAGAAGATTTTTTTGCGCATGGCTGATACTTGGGTAACAGATAATTCAATTGAAGCCGGTCCTTCCATGAATAAGAATGATACAAAATTAAAGCAAGGGCATAATCAAGTTCCTATAGAATTTGTTCCAGAAATAGTGGAAAAGAATATACGATATTCTTTCGCAAGGAATACCGCTATAAATGGGTTTAACTCTCATGATTTTATGAGCACTCCTCGAATTATTTTTGAGAAAATATCAATGTCTTATTGGAATTTTAATCGAGTTGGTAATTTGACTGAATCTATTGATCAAGGTGTTACGGCTATCGTAAATGTGATTAATTTACCATCTACGATAAAACAGCAAAATTGGTCCATGAAAAATTGGCCTATGAATAGAGTATGCATAAGAGCTGGGTCTTATGGAAATCAAGTTTTGCGCATTTCGCAAGAACGGTATTGTCAAAAAAATGACGGGGCCGATATGAACAAAAATCTCGACGATGTTCGCCTCCGTATGCAACAAGAAAAATTGTTGCCCGGAGGATGCCATGGAGTTAGTATTTTTGACTATAAACTTGCCATGGTATCTATAAAAAAATACTTTAATTTGTCGCTGATGAGAAATCAGCGATTTTTTTATACTATTAAAGAAAAACATCGTCGAGATTGACGATGTATTAATTATAGTTTTTTGAATAATGTCATTTTTGATTTTCTTTGTCGATTTTTTTTGCTACGACTTTCATTTCGTCCCACATTTGTTGACGAGTTATTTTGCCCTCTCTTTGCTGTTTTACAATTGCAGAAATTTCAGGATGTTGCAATAAACGTTGAAAGTGCTCGAATACTTTAGCTAATATTCTTTCGTCAGGAAGAATTATTTTGTTTACACTAGAAACTCCCAATTGAGTCGCTAATTGTTGGATTTTATCTGACGTTTCGGCAGACATTTCGGGCTCCTTTGTTAAGGTGAAAGGATTTTGCATATTAAAAGTATTTGTTGATTTTGTCAATAGGTATAAAATTAAAGTCGTTTTCTGATAGGTTTTCCAGCATGATCAATAACGGACCAAAATTCTACATCTTGGGTAATATATGAGGTATCGTTTGGATTAAATGTTATATCATATTGTTTGAGCACGGCTTGAATTTTTTCTAGTGACGGAACATATTCCAAACACCATGAATGTAGTAACATAGCTGTTTTTTGTTGTTCGGGTGTCAATTTAATGCCATTATTAAAAAGAACAGTTATTTTTTCGAAAAACTTTTGATGAAATAAAGTGTATAATGCATGCAAAGATGTATTAGGAGCGTACTCTTTAAGATAATCTTCCAATGAATCTTCGGATATATTTGTCGGAGGCTCGGCTAAAATGGCTACCATTAAATCATCATAAAGATGGGTAATTTCAAGTGTTGTGCCCGCGGTTTCATTCTCTTTGTAAGTTAGTAGGAATTCGTTTAATTTTTTCTCTTCCTGTTTAAGGATCTCACGACTCCACATGTAAGAAGTTGCGTAATCTCGAGTGGATAAAGTTTTAACAAAATCAGCGTGTTTCTCCTGAATTGCCTTAATCTCTCCCGGGGAAACAGCGGGTTGAGTTTTACTTTTTATTTGATGTAGTTCGACAATTTTTGGGATTTGACCGAGTTCATATTCTATGGCTATGACATCAATAGCGAGTTTTGCGTCTAATCTATCGTTTGTGCCTAAAAATAATTGAGATGATGGTGACTTTTTTCCGGCCTGTTTATCTTGATGGAATTGTAATTCTAAATCTCGTAAAAGATCAATCACGGCTTCTATGCCGGATAATAATTTTCTTTCTTGCGTAATAAATTGCAATTTTAATTCGGGTCGCATTGTTGTTCTTTGAGCTTCAGTGCAAATTTTTTTTAATAATAATTGTATTTGTGAAGTTGGTTTATGTAGCATGTAACGAATAATACGATTTTGAAACTCGGTTTCTATTTCACGAGATTTACCTCGACGATCAGTTTCCATGCTTTGACGAAATAATTGTACGGCTTTCCCATAATCAAAAACTGCGTGTTGGGAGGTTTCTACGGGTTCTATTTCTTCTTTAATAATTGAATCTGGTCGATTTTTGACAGGTTCTCTTTTAAGAAAGATGTGGGGATATTGTATCCGTGGTTCCATTTGGGGCATTATTTGCATATTTATGGCTATAATAACATTAAAATCAAATATTTGTGAAATTAAGGTTTTATATTATGATCTATATAGTATACAATTATCGTCATGAATACGGATTTGTATATAGATAAAACCGATGAAGAATTGACGCAAATGGTTTTGACGGACGCGCAAGCTTTTGTGCAGTTGATTAGGCGGTATGAATCACGTCTTTTAGCTTATATTAGACGTATTAGCGGTTTTTCAATAGAAGATGCGGAAGATATTTTGCAAGAATCGTTTATGGATGCTTATAGAAATATTGCTACATTTAATTCTTCTTTAAAATTTTCAAGTTGGATTTATAGGATAGTTCATAATAGAACAATATCTGTTTATCGTAAGAGAAGAAAAGAAATGGGGGATTTTTCTATTGATGATGAAAATGAGGGATTATCGCGCATACTATCAGCCAGGGATGATACTTCAAAGTTAGCTGATCAATTTTTAACTACTGAATTAATTAAAAAGATTTTACGGAATTTATCAGAACGCGACAGAACGGTATTGATTTTGGCGTATATGGAAGAGAAGACGTATGATGAAATTAGCGATATTTTGCGCGTTCCAGCTGGTACTGTGGCAACATGGATACGTAGAGCAAAAATAAAGTTTAAAAAAGAGATGGATAAAGAGAAAACATGAATTAATATATGACAAGCGTAGCAGATCAATTTGAATTTAAAATTAAGCATGGTGAATTACCATCGCCAATACCACGATGGCGTGTACAATTTAAGTATGTGATACTTTGGGTTGTATTTGCTGTGTTTGTTATTATGGGAGTAATGTCGGCAGGTGTGGCTTTGTGGTTTATTTTTGATCCGGGAGATTTGTTATTTGAATATAAAAACAATGAGTTGTTATCAAAGATTTTGGATATATTACCGTTATTTTGGATATTAATGAGTTTGTTAATGACTTATGTGGCAGTTTTGATATTCGCTAGAGCTCCAAGAGGATATAAATATAGAACAGTGGTAACTGGCGGGGTTTTATTGTTGGCGGTTATGGCTTTGGGTGGAGCTATATCCGCAACAAGTGTATCGGAAAATATTGAAGCAATGGTAGCGCGTATGCCAGGATATGATTTTTTTCTAAGACCGCGTATTAATAGAATTATCAAAGTCAATCAAAATGGGATTATAGGAATAATTCAAGAACAAGCCAATGGTCAAATATTTTTAAGAGATTCTGGAGATGTAATTTGGGCGATTGATATGAGCACTTGTGAACAAGGGTTTGTTGATTTTACTAAAGAACAAACTTGTGTGCGAGCTTTTGGAATTCCTAGCACCACAATTAATGTTTTTAAAGCGGAAAGAATAATGCCGTGCCCTAGGGGAATAAGAATGCAATATATACAGCATGCCATGGAAAATCATTTGAAAGAATAATTTGATAGATGACGTATACTGTTATTGACACGATTGGAGAAGGCTGGCCACCAGTCGAGTCTGATCCTTATTGGGATAGGATATTAATAATTTTTTATATTTTTTAAGCATGGCATTGAGTTTTAACAAATTTTGATTGATTGTTTATTATAGATATAGATAATATGAAAGTTCTGAAAATTTTTTTGGCGAATTGATGTTAATTTGTTATATACTACGTGTTGTGTATTATATATTTTTATGTATGACTTATAATTTTTGGAAAAAAGCTGGTGTTGTTGCTGGTGTGGTCGGCGCTTTGCTCATAGCTAGTTCGGTTTTTGCCAAAGATAGTAGTGTTGATTTTGTTAATGAAGTTCAAAATCAACATGGCTCAAAAAGAGGTATGATGCAAAGAAAAACATCTCAATCTTCCGAGCAACTTTGTTTGTTTATGCATAATAAGGAAGAGTGCGAGGCGATTAATTTGGCAATTTCATCGGGTGATTATCAAGCATGGCTCGATCTTGTTTCACAAGATGGAGAATTACCCGAGTTTTTGAAAAATATAACCGCAGAAAATTTTGCTCGTTTTTCGGAGATGTATCAATATATGGAAAATGCTCGCTTGATTCGTGAAGAATTAGGAATTGAGTACCCAAGAAAGAATAGATATGGAAAAATGGATCAAGAGATGAGGGTTGGTTGTGGAGTAAGTCGCTTTAAGGCACAAGCAATAAATATTCAGTAATATATTCGCCAAGACAAAATCCGCTTTATAGCGGTTTTTTGTTTTTATTTTAATCATTTTTTGTGTAATAGCGTTTTTATTAATGCTAAGATATAATAGCAATTAATAAATGATGAAGATTGATATTTGATTTTATTTTTTATTCTTTCATTTTTTTAATTGAAAAAAATATGTTTACAAATATTTTTTTTAAGTCATTGAGTGCCTTGGTAACAACAATATTTGGATTATCGCCTATAGTTCAAATGTTTAATATGGATTTAACTAAACCTGAACCAATTATTAAGCAAAATCAAGGCGTGCAAAGATTTGCTTCTTGTTCAATATTGAAAGAACAAATAAAGAAAGCCGAGGATGAACGTATTTTTTCAAAGATGGATATGATACCCATGCCAATGGCCATGGAATCACAGGGTTCGGCAAATGATTTGCCTGCTATAAACGCAAGAGATTATTCGGAGACAAATGTCCAAGTTGCTGGGGTAGATGAAGCTGATATTTTAAAAATAGATGGTACTTATGTATATCATCTTTCTAAAAATAGAATAATGATATCACAAATATTGCCAACTGAATCATCTCGATTGGTTGGTCAAATAGATATGGATAAAGATATTACGGCAAATGATTTTTATATTGATGGAGATAGGTTGATGATTATGGGGCAAAAATATCAAGATTATTCTTATCCTATGCCTCTGATAGATGGTATTGCACGTGAAATCGTTTCATATCCATATAGAGAATCTATCACAATTTCTCAAATTTGGGATATTGAGAACAAATTTAATCCAAAAAAAATTAGAACCGTAGAATTTGATGGTTCTTTATCATCCTCGCGCATGATTGAAGGGAACGTCTACTTGATAATGAATTCTTGGAGCAAGTGGCGATCTTTTAATATTATGCCTACCGAGAAGGAATTGGTTCCCATGTATCGTGATAGTGTTATGAATTCAGATTTTGAACCCATGGTTAAATGTGGGAATGTCGGTTATTTTGATCCGGAACCGAGTCGTGAATATTTGATTGTTGCATCAGTGCCAATGCATGGCGCGGGCCAAGTACAAAGAGAGGTTATATTGGGTTCAAGCGAGACGACTTACGCATCGCTTGAGAATTTGTATGTTGCTAAACAAGATTGGATGGCACGTTCGTTGCATAACAGCTTGGTTTCTGAAGGTCGTGAGCAAACTAATATTTATAAATTTAAATTGAATGCTGGAAGAATTGAATTTATTAAACAGGGCTTTGTGCCTGGACATTTGTTAAATCAATTTTCTTTGGATGAATATAATAATTATTTGCGTGTAGCAACCACAATAGGTCAAGTTTGGCGCACATCCGCAAATTCGACTAATAATATTTTTATTTTGGATTCTGAATTGAACTTGACTGGAAGTATTGAAGGTATAGCTCCGGGTGAAACAATTTACTCCATGAGATTTATGGGTGACAAGGGCTATATGGTAACTTTTAAAAAAATAGATCCATTTTTTGTGCTGGACTTGAAAGATCCTAAGAATCCATCAATTTTGGGCAAGTTAAAAATTCCAGGTTATTCGGATTATTTACACCCTATGGATGAAAATCATATAATCGGCGTGGGTAAAGATACTGTTGAAGCAAGTGAGAATATTTGGGGTAGAAGGCAGGATTTTGCATGGTATCAAGGTATGAAAATGGCAATTTTTGATGTAACTGATGTTGCAAATCCCAAAGAACTTTGGAAAACAGAAATAGGCGATCGTGGAACCGAATCAGAAGCATTGTCTAATCACAAGGCTTTTATGTACTCACCGTCAAAACAATTGCTAGCTTTGCCGATTCGTGTTGCCGAGCTTGATGAATCTGTAAAAAAAGACCCATATCGCGAGGGTAATGAATATGGCGACTTTACCTTTCAAGGAGCTTATGTTTATAGATTGACTTTGGAGAAAGGATTTGAGTTATTGGGGCGAATCACTCATCATACAGATAATCAATCTACGTTAAAATCCGGTTGGTATTACGGTAATTATGATGAAGATATAAATCGTGTTGCGTATATGGATAATACTTTTTTAACATTATCAAACTCAGGAATTCAAATGCATCATCTTTATGATCTTGTAAAACAGGGGGAGATTGATTATCCTGATATTAATGAACCCGGTTATCGTGATAGTTTTTATGAATAATGTATTGTGATACATTATAGAAAAGATCGAGTTTCGCTCGATTTTTTTATATTAAAAAATAAGCTATACTTAGTAAACTTAAATTATTTTAATTTCGTTACTCGCATGAATTCATGATGTATGATTAAGGGATCTAAACGCACGATTGTTGCTCATTTTGTTAGCATGATTGGTTCATGGTGGGGAATTGCAATTGTCACGACATTCGTATATTTTATCGCGCCAATACCAACTGAAAAATTATTATCTTATTTTATTTGGATCGTTACGCCTACCGTATCTTCAGAAATTATTAAGCTTGTTATTAAACGACCTAGGCCGGTTATGCGTGGGGAAATAGTTAAAGTTAAGGCCTATGGCTATTCTTTTCCTAGTTCGCATACGGTAACGGCTTTTATGATTTCTGCGTGGATTTTGTTAATTCCTGAACTTCGTTGGTGGAGTTATTTGTTTATTATTTGGCCTTTTTATGTGGGTTGGTCACGTGTATGGCTACGAGCGCATGATAAAATTGATGTTGTAGGAGGTTTTGGATTTGGCGCTTTAGCAACAGCGATACTTTGGCTATTGTATTAATCGGAATATTTGTTGAATTTATCTGCTTGATTATCAATAATGTGTATTTGTGCGAAGTTTTATATTACTTTGGAGTAAGGTTTGTTTTGATTGAATAATTGGAATATTAGAATAATTTAGTTAGTTATTTTCTTGCAAATCTATTTACTTCAGATTAAGGTATATATGTGAACCAGCCACGAGTAATTTTGATAGACGTTATATCTTCTGATATAAAACCCGAAGAAGCTCGGAGGAGACTATTTGAATTGGAATCTTTAACTCATACTTATGGAGGAATGATTGTTGTTAAAGTAATTCAGAAAAGAATAACACCGGATTATAAAACTTATATTGGATCTGGAAAATTGCAAGAAGTTGTTGAAATTGTGGAACGGGAAAAGGTTGAAATTATTATTATCAATAATTTGTTGAAACCGCATCAGATTTTTAATATTGAAAAAATGGTAGAAAAGAAAGGAGTGAAAGTTTGGGATAGGATAGATTTGATTTTGAAGATTTTTCAAAAACATGCGAATACAACCGAAGCTAAATTACAAATACGTCTCGCTGGTATCCGTCATATGGGCCCTCGGATCTATAGAATGGGATTAGAACTTGGTCAGCAAGCTGGTGGAATCGGAACGCGTGGTGCGGGTGAAACGAATATTGAAAAAATGAAAAGACACTTGGCGGATGAAGAAAGAGCGATTAAGAAACAGATTGATAGATATATCAATACTCGCGGTTTGCACCGCGCAAGACGTAGAAAGATTGGATTTAAAACAGTATCTATTGTTGGCTATACCAACGCTGGAAAATCATCACTTATAAAAGCGTTAACTAAAAAAGACGCTTATATTGCAGATGAACTTTTTGCCACACTCGATACACGAGTAGCCAAACTTTGGATACCAAAAACAAAACAGCAATTGCTTTTATCGGATACGATTGGTTTTATACAGGATCTTCCGCCACAATTGATACAAGCATTTAGATCCACACTTGAAGAAACTATTTATGCTGATTTAATTTTGCATGTTATTGATGTTTCAGATCGGTATATGTTTGAAAAAATCGATGAAGTGGAAGAAGTTTTAGCGGAACTTGATGTTTCAGATATAAAGAAAATTTATGTTTTTAATAAAATTGATAGTTTAAAGAGAATACCAAAAATGATGATTAGGAAAAAATATAAAATGTTTAAACCTGTATTTGTGTCATGTAAAACAAGAGAGGGGCTTGATGAACTAAAGCAATTACTAGTTGCAAGTTTTTATTAATCGAGTCACTAGTATCAGTTTTTTTATTCTTCAATCCATTTTTTGAATTTATCGATGATGATTTGGATATCAGAAATTTGAGTTATTGTGGTTAGGGCGCTTTGAAATTGTTCGGCTTCCCAATGGCGAGCAAAATTGCTTATTGCTTGTGCTTCCTCGTAAGTTAAATTGCCACGACGTAAAAAAGTTACTATGTTTTCTTGATAAGAAGTGTAACCAGTATGAATTAAGGGACGTAAATCAGCTGGGATTTTCATATAATCTGTGGATGTTCTTCGGCTTGTTGAAGGCGATTTGCGGATTAGATCAATCATGGCTTCCAAGTTTTTAGTTTCATAAATCCAGAGTAATAATCCGGCGCCCATAAAACTTTCGACATCAAGAAGATTTTCTTTTACCCTATCACTTACAGGATGTTTTAGATCTAGGCATCTTTGATAATAATCGGGGAGATTTTGTTTGATTGCGAGCAATTTTATTTTTATAGATTGTATTAGCTTGATTGGAGATGTGTTATTTTCCGTGCCTAGATATTCAATTAAAGTAGCCCAACCTTGATCAATTAAACGAATTGCTGGTTGGTGACGCAAGCCTGTTATTGACCAAATGACTATATGCGCTAATTGTCGTTTGAATGAATTTATCATCCCATTAAAATTTATCCCGTATAAACGCAACTCTTCTTCGAACAGCATTTGTGATTCTAGATTTTTAAATCTTGCATCAAAAATTATTTCAGCTTCAGTTTCCGTAACTTTACCCAAACGTCCTAGTTCAAACGTTTGATTGTCTTTTGTTTCAAGGAATTTTTCACGAATATTAAGCAAATGCCATCCACTGATACCAAGTAATCTTAGGGATTCTGCCAAACTTAAAACCGCTTGTTCAGCCACATCCATCCTCATGGGGCAAATAAGCTTAAAAACCCTCCTTTGCTTGCCATCGCGAGCCGACATATCTAGCGCACACTTTAAACTGGCGTTACAAAACTGACAACTTGGTCAAGATGCTTTGTTTGAATTTATTGAATATTTGTCGAATATAAATAAAATACATAATATACTTATTTAATATGTATTTTTTTAAATTTTATGTATTTGTAATTCGTGAAAAAGTTGACATTTTCGCTGATTTTACCTACTATAAGCACATTCGTTGAACAGTAACAATTGAATGCCAAAAACCTGTAAAAATCTTTTGGTGTTTGCGTTGAACGATTTTATAAATACTAATTTAATTGTTTAAAATTTTATACAGTATGAATAGTTATTTGATTTTTTCTCTGATTGCGGCTTTTGTCGCTTTGGCTTGGGGAGGATATCTTGTAAAGTGGGTATTGGCAAAAAGCCCGGGAGAGGGAAAGATGGTAGAAATAGCTAAAGCCATTCAAGAAGGAGCTAAGGCTTATTTAAATCGCCAATTTAAGATGATAGGCATTATTGGAGCTATCGTATTTTTGGCTCTTTGGTTTAGTTTGGGAATTACTATGGCGCTTGGTTTTGCGATAGGCGCGATATTATCTGGTCTTGCTGGATATATTGGCATGAGCGTTTCTGTGCGCGCTAATGTTAGGACCGCGGAGGCTGCAAAAAAAGGAATTAAAGAAGCTTTGGATATGGCTGTTAAAGGCGGAACTGTAACTGGTTTGTTTGTGGTGGGAATGGCACTTCTAGGTGTTGCTGGTTTTTATGCTATTACTGGGGATTTGAAAGCTTTAATAGGTATTGGTTTTGGCGGATCTTTGATTTCGGTTTTTTCTCGTTTAGGTGGAGGTATTTTTACTAAAGCGGCAGATGTGGGAGCTGATTTGGTGGGTAAAGTTGAAGCAGGTATTCCAGAAGATGATCCGCGTAATCCGGCTGTTATTGCCGATAATGTGGGTG
Organism: uncultured Gammaproteobacteria bacterium; assembly: GCA_964563385.1. Taxonomy (GTDB): domain Bacteria; phylum Patescibacteriota; class Patescibacteriia; order 2-12-FULL-60-25; family 2-12-FULL-60-25; genus MWCR01. The sequence goes on along the minus strand of CAZLVV010000017.1, from coordinate 2,200 downwards.
ATAATGTAGGCGATTGCGCGGGCATGGCGGCAGATCTTTACGAAACATATGTTGTTACCGCGGTGGCTGCGATGTTGCTTGCGCATTTAACTTTCCCTAATAATCAATTAGCAGTTTTATTTCCGTTGACTATTGGCGGTATTTCAATCATTGCTTCAATTTTAGGTACGTTTTTTATCAAATTGGGAGCCAAACAAAATATCATGGGGGCTTTGTATAAAGGATTGATAGTAGCCGGTATTTTTGCGTCTTTAGCGTTTGCATTTTTGGTATCTCGATTTTTTCCAGATGGTTCAATTATTAGCGCTTGGGCAATATTCAAATGTTTGATAATTGGTTTGTTGGTTACGGCTGGTATGGTTTGGTTAACTGAATATTATACATCAACGGCATATAGTCCGGTTAAAAAGATAGCAGAAGCTTCACAATCTGGTCATGGCACAAATGTTATCGCTGGTTTGGCTGTGTCAATGAAATCAACGGCATTGCCGGTTTTGTTGATTTGTTTTGGTATATTGTGGGCTTTTTCTTTAGCTGGTTTATATGGCATAGCGATTGCGGTTATGGCTATGTTATCTTTAACTGGAATTATAGTCGCTATTGATGCTTATGGTCCGATTACGGATAATGCCGGAGGTATCGCAGAAATGGCAGAATTACCAGAGAATGTGCGTAATGTTACTGATCCTTTGGATGCGATAGGTAATACAACTAAAGCGGTCACAAAAGGATATGCTATTGCTTCGGCTGGTCTTGCAGCTTTGGTGCTGTTCGCTGCTTACACTCAAGAATTTGTTGAAATTGGCAAACCTTTGGTTTTTTTATTAGAAGATCCAAAAGTGATTGTTGGATTATTTATTGGAGGGTTATTGCCATATTTGTTTGGCGCTTTTGCTATGGAGGCTGTTGGCAAAACAGCAGGTGCGGTTGTTGAAGAGGTGCGCAGACAATTTAAAGCTTTGCCTGGAATTATGGATGGTTCGCAAAAACCTGAATATGGCACAGCGGTTGATATTGTTACTAAGGGTGCTTTGAAAAATATGGTTGTTCCAGCTTTGTTGCCGGTTGTTACGCCAATTATTATAGGATTTGTTTTGGGTCCGGTAGCGCTTGGTGGTATGCTTGTGGGATCTATAGTTACAGGATTGTTTGTGGCTATCTCGATGACATCTGGCGGAGGAGCTTGGGATAATGCTAAGAAATATATTGAATCAGGTCATTTTGGAGGCAAGGGCTCATTTGCTCATCAAGCGGCGGTTACGGGTGATACGGTTGGAGATCCGTATAAAGATACGGCCGGTCCAGCCATCAATCCCATGATTAAGATTTTGAATATTGTCGCGCTTTTAATAGTGGCAATGATTGCATAGATATTTTAGATTAAAAACAAATAAAGACGCTTATAAGAGCGTCTTTTAATATTAAAAAAAGCACCGATGGCGCTTGGATTTTTTGATAATATTCTTATTCTTGGTAATAAATTAAGACTTCGGGTTTGAAACTTCGACCCTGCAATATGGATGCGCGTAGTTTTTTGTCCCATGCTTTGGCTAAACTTTCTGTTTCGGAAAGACGAAGATCAATATATTCTTTTTTTCCGGACCATGTGTGCTTGATTACATCGTACAGAATGCCGTTCGGAATTTGATCAAATTTTACGCGTACGAATTTTACGTTGAAGAAACGCGGAATTGGATTTATGATCATTAATTGAAGCATGTCTTTCATTAGAATAAATCGGAAATTCGCCGTAAATTCGGGTTCAATTTTAGGAAGCTCGATTCCTAAAATTCGTTTGTTGTAAAACGGCACCCAAAGATTTTTGTTGCGCAGGGCAAAAATAGCAATCGGCAATAATACGCAAGAAATTCCTCCGATTAACAATGTAGCGATCGGTAAGCCGAATTTTGCGCATAGAGCTCCGTAAAAAATGAAGGCAAAGACAATTGATCCCAATTTAATAATGTGACGCTTTATCTTTGCTGATTTGGGAATGTAATCTTGTTTTGATTCTGAAGATTCAACTTTCTCGTCATCGTCGTCGCTTTGTATGATACTGAATGCGCGCATGATGTACCTCCTTGTATTTGGATTATTGAGAAAAGTGCGTTTTTGAATGTAATAGTTAATCAGATTTTTGTTTTATTGTCAAGTATTTGTACAGTTAACCTCTAAGGGTAACTATCTAGGCATCTAAGGG
>CAZLVV010000016.1:0-25162 GCA_964563385.1 uncultured Gammaproteobacteria bacterium | reverse complement strand
ACTACTTTTTTAGGAGTAATACCTGCTTTATGATCAAAAGGATTACCCATGTTTTTAAAAATTGACATGACTTAATTATATCATAAATCTAGGTAATTTATTTAGATAATTTTGAAATACGGTAAGTTTATAAAAAAATCCTCCAAAATACACTTTGGAGGATTTAATTTGTTACTTGTAACATGTATCAAACTAAGCTGAAGAATGATATATATTCAAGTATTTTTTATTATTTTAGATTAACCCTAGGAATTATTATTTATTGTTACTGTATTGAATTGAATAGGTAGTGAATATACATCGATAAAAGCTTAAACTATATTTAAATCAGGATATTTTTTACTGAGTTTATTTTTTTCACCATCTGGTACTTTATGAAGAAAAATATAACCCCCAACCTCAATGCCAGTTAAATTAAGACCTTCAGCTGAAATAAGACTACCAAGGAAAATATCCCCTCCAATTTCTTTTGGCAAATTGAGGCCTTTAGCTGAAGTGAGGCAATTGAGGAAGAGACTCACACTAACTATGTCTGGTAGATTGAGACCTTTAGCTGAAGCAAGGCCATCGATGGAGAGAACGCCATTCACACGCTTGATACTTTTAGGAAAATCTGGTTCTATCATGGAATCCAAATACAAACTAGTATTACAAATAACTGAACCATCGTTATTGAATTCAAAATTTTTCTCTACCCAAACTTTATCACCGAGATTGTACTTTTCTGCCCAAGCTATGATTTGTTTTGAAATTTCACGAATCTCATTTGTTTTCTTTAATTTCTCCATCTCTTCATTTTTCAAAGCTACATCCAAATCAGTTGAAATGCTTGAATTTTTCTTATCTTGATCGTTCTGAATCTCTTCCTTTCCTAATAAATCTTCATATCGTTTTGCATCTTTAGCTAATAAAAACTTATTACCCAAGCCAGGAAAATTGGGATTTTCTGTTTTAGGAGCAATAAAAGGATTTGCTAGAAATTCAGACACAATAAAACAAATTAAACATCTTCTAAGACATTTTCTATAATTTTTACAAAAATTTCGTTTATTTCCTCAAGAGAGGATGCGTAGTAGCCGTTAGGTGAATAAGTATCTACAGCACTTTTACCTTCTGCAAAACCAATACCCGCAATTACGAGATTGCTATTACCTTGTTCCGTTGTGCCAGCTAAATGATAAAGCTCTTTTATTTTTGCTTGAATAGCCCCTTGATCACTTTCGCCATCTGTTAAAAAAATGATAATCTTTTTAAGTTCGCCTTTGGCTAAGCGATCACGATCTAGCTGATCAAATTGTTTTTGGCGAATAGCATCAAATGTTGCAGGTTCGTTATTACCTCCACCTGGCATGTTTAATAAAGCTTTATGCGTTCGAACACGCGCAACATGATCGAAATCTTCGCTTAAAGGTATAACTTCTTGATCTTCATTAGAAAAAATATGAACTCCGGTTCTAATATCTAACCTTATGCGTTCGCCTTTGCGTCTTTCTTTTTCTATACGATTACGAAATTCGGCAAAAGCTTCCATGGCTAAAACAGTTAATAAACGTTCTATTCGAGAACGCGCAGGATCTGAACTAATAGATCCAGATCCATCGCAAACAATAGTAAAATCCAATCCACTTGGCATGTTATTTATTTTTTCAACTCTTTTATAATCCAACATCATTATTGGATCTTCATTCCCAGCTTTAATTTCTGCATAACCTGTAGCTAGAATACTTGGATCTAATATTAAACCCTCCTTGCTACGTTGTCGTAGTCTTTTACGATAAGATATACGCCTGCTAATAACACGATCGAAAACCTCAGAAAGAGCTTGTATATATTTTTCTATTTTTCTAAAATCTTTTCTATAAGCTTCCAAGTCTTTTTCTGATACTCCCATAACTTCTTCAAATTTTTTATCTTTATTTTCTTTTATTTTGTCATTGATTTTTTTAACCTGATCAAATAATTCATCAGGATCTACCGGATCTGGAACGGTGTCTTCAAATGGGTCATCCTCAAAAGGATCATCTCCTTTCTCTGTGGGTACATCGCCTCCTCTAGGCTTATTTCTTTTAGGCCCTCCGCCTTCTTTTCCTTCTTCTTGATTGCGCATATTTTCTAAATCTAACCTATAAAGTTTTTCAAAAATTGGCTCCAAAACAATTCGCATAAAATCGTATCTCTTTTCGGCATCATTTTGCGCTAATTGCTTACGAGAATCAACAGATGTAAGAAAATCCAAAGTTTTTACGCCATACTTTTTAGCCATTCTATTTTGAAATTCGTCAATCTCGGCACGAACCTCGGGACTAACATCGCAAACTTCATCAGGAATCATAGCTTCACGCAAAAGAGCATACATGAATTGACGATGATATGGCTGTTCTTTCGGAGAATCGCCAGCCATTCTTAGGTTAGGGCTTGGAAATAATTTAGGATACAGAGTAGATTTAACCCCTGATCCAGCATGCCAACGCGTCATAACGACTCTATTTACAAGCACATCGTCAATACAATTATATAATCTTCTTAAAGCTTTGGGATAAGAAGGATGGACATCTGTCCTTGTTTTTGAATAATTAAAAAAACGTTGATATACTTCGGGATTTTGAATCATGTCACGAAAATGTTCAGCCTCATGAAACATCGCAAACAAAGCTTCAGACTCTGAATAACCTCGCTCGATAAAAAATCTTGGATCAGCATTTACTTCGATTTTTTCAAGATCAATATACCACCCACCTGGTTTACACGTGAATTTAATCTCTTTACTGCCAAAGTAACTATTAATTGTTTTTTCCATAACCTTGGCAAATTCTTCAAAACGATGTCTAGCCATCTTCAACATAACATCTTTTGGAGACATCTTTTGAGAATCTTGAGAGCTATACGGAGGACGTTCAGACATATAAATAAACTTATATAATCTATTATGAAGTTCGTAATCAGTAAACTGCTATCTAAAAAGATAAATTATTTTTTATCGAGTTTCTGCGAGTAAACTATTTTTTATTTATTCTATTCTACCCTTAGACTTCTCGAGCAAATCACCGAACTGTGCATCAGCTTCTTTATAAGCATTCGTTCCCATGGTGGCTCTTAAAATATCTATTTCGCGCTGACTGACATTTTCGATATTAGCTCTTCTAAAATCTTCTTCATTCCAATCCATAAAAAAACCTCGCCGTAAAAATAGTTCGGTCATTAATTTTTGATCATCAATATTATTACTTGCTGATGCTAAAACTTCAGCTATGTAATGCTCAAGACTTTTATCAAAATTATTTTTTTTCCACGGATTAATGATTTTGCGCATTAAATCACGAGTAGAAATAACATTTTGCTCTAAAGCGCTAGGCTCGCCATTAACACCCTGTTTAACAGCCATAAATCTTCTGCCTGCTGTTTTTTTAGAAAAAATTTGCTGTATTTCGTACACGGTTACAGCCAACCTTGCTAAAGAATCAAATTGATCTTTTGGAAAATTGGGTGGAAAACGCAAACGATCTTTTTGGATCAGTGTAGCAAGTATAATATCGTAAGTTTCCGCGACCTCAGGATAACTCACTTCACGCATAACCCATCTTGATTTAAAAGCCGCATTCATGGCTTGAATACCCGCATAAATCTCGCCAAAATTGCAAGTACCAAGAATCGCAAATCCTGGTTTAACTTCCATTACCTCGTGACCATTTTCTTGCAAAGCTATTTTATCTCCAACCCCAGCTAACATGATAGCGTTTAGGCGACCCAAAACTTCGGCTGGTATCATATTTACCTCATCAATCACGATAGGTTTACCATCACGAATCGCTCGTCCTAATGGCCCATATTTAAACCTTGTAACAGTTATATCTGCCTTACCTAACAATATTTTTATAATCTCTTCTTTTGGAATGTCGTGGTAATGCGTTTTTTGTAATTCTTTAAATATTTCATCAGCCTTGATAGCCACTAACGCTGGATCATCATTTGAACGTCCGGTTAATTGTTGCTTACCAATTAAATCATAAACCGTAGTATCCTCACCTCCAGAAAAAATCTCTACTTGTAATTTATCGTAAACATCGTTTGGATCTTGAGTTTCTGGATCATATCCAACACCATTTTCAATCATAAACAACTTAGCTATATGGCACGCCATTTCAGTTTTACCAGACCCTAAATGTCCTGATAATAAAAATGGTTGTCTATCTCTTAACTTTTCTAAACCCATTTCAGTAATCCGTTCAACCTGTGGAATGTTTACCAAGCGTCCTCGAGACACGTCTTCGGCGTAAGAACGAAGTAAATATGGACGATATATCTCTTGACCGGCAGCAAGAAGTCCTAATATTTGATTAATTTTGGCTTTATTTTTCTCTACTTGTTGTTCAAGTTCCTCCAATTCCTCTTTGGGGGAACCTAATTCTTTTTCTATATCTTCATCTTCTGAACCATCTTTCTTTTTAAGTCCTGCTTTGATGCTTTCAATCTGCGATAATAATCTTTCATTTTCCTTCTGGAGCTTAATCAATTCTGGACTCCTACCTTCCATTAGGCCAATATCTTCCTCTAAACCCGCTTTTTCAGCCTCCAATTTTTCTGCTTGTATTAAATTTAAACCATCGACCGATCCACTAACACTTTTTCTTGATGACTCATACAAATTATTCAGAATTGCCTTAATCTCTGCAATGCGTTCTTTCTTCTTTTCGTAATCTCTTAATGTTTTTAAGAAATAATAAAGAATATGAAGTTTTTTCTCATAAGCTTCGTGCATGCCTGGTATTTGACCAAATTGTTTAAGTTGTTTTTTAACCTCCTCTAGTCGTTTCTGACCTTGTATAACAGAATCAGAGCGATATGTTTCGTGCGATTTAACTTGACTCTGGGCTGGCACTGAAACATAACGTGGACCAACCTTTTTTATAACAAATGCTGGTTCCTGGTTTCCCTTGTTTTGATCTTCTGTTCTTTTTTGAGCTAGAAGATCCATAGCTAAACGACGACGCTCAGCGACTAAGCCTTCAATTTTATAAAAAAGATACTCTTGTTCAGATTGTGAACGTTCATTAAAAGGCGTGAGCCAATCAAAGCTCTCTTCACTTTCTTCATTTTGAAACTCATCTTCTTGATGGGGTCGCTCACTTGGCCTTGGACCCAAAGTTTCATTTACAAATGGATTTATCATGCCTTTTATCATATGATTAATATTATAACATAAATAAATTAAATAAAAAAATTTTCTTTAATTAACCTTGTATTTAGATTTACTTAATACATAATGCATAATTCACAATATATTATTATGACAATATTATAACATGAATAAAAAACTTAAACAATATTTAAATAAGGATACTCTTCACTGAGTTTATCTTTTTCATCGTCTGATACATCTCTAAGAAAGATAGTACCTTCAATATCAATATCAGTTAATTCAAGACCTTCAACTGAATTAAGAACATTAAGAAAAAGACTTCCTCCGATTTTATCTGGCAGTTTGAGACCTTTAGCTGAAGTGAGGCCATTAAGAAGGAGATGCCATCCAACTCTTTTTGGTAACTTAAGACCTACAGCTGAAGTGAGGCCATCGAGGAAGAGATCACCATGCACATATTTGATACTTTCAGGGAAATCTGGCTCTGTCATGGAATCCAACCTCAAACTAGTATTACAAATAACTGTACCATCGTCCTCGAATTCAAAGTTTTCTTCTACCCAATTCTCATTACCGAGATTGTATTTTTTTGCCCAAGCTATGATTTGTTTTAGAGGATCACGACGTTCTTCTTCTACTGCTTCTAATATTTCTTTCTCTCCATCACTCATTGCTTCCTCTAAACCGCTGGCTGAAATGCTTGGATTTCCTTCATCTTTCTCCCCTAATAATTTTGCAAATCTTTTCGCATCTTCTTCTGATAAATAAGCTTCAACAAAACCAGGGGAATCAGGGTTTTCTGTATTAAGTGCATCAAAAGGATTATTTATGTTGTTGTTTTTAAAATTTGGTATAATTTAATTATATCATAAATATCTGTACATACAAAAAACCTTTAAATCAGGATATTTTTCATGAAGTTCATATTTTTCAACGTCTGGTACATTATTAACATAAATAGCACTTCCAACTTTAATGCCAGTTAATTCAAGTCCTTTAATTGAAGTAAGTCCATTGAGGATGAGAGTATACCCAATTTCTTTTGGTAAATTAAGACCTTCAGCTGAAGTAAGGCTGTCAAGACGAAGAGAAGCTCCAACTTTATAAGGCAGTTTGAGACCTTCAGTCGAAGTGAGGCCATCGAGAGTAAGAGATCCCCCAATTTCATCTGGTAAATTAAGACCTTTAGCCGAAGTAAGACCATCGAGAAAGAGATAACCCTTCACATATTTGATACTTTCAGGGAAATCCGGTTCTGTCATGAAATTCAAATTTAAATCAGTATTACAAATAACTGAACCATCGTTATTGAATTCAAAATTTTCTTTTACCCAAACTTTATCACCGAGATTGTACTTTTCTGCCCAAGCTATGATTTGTTTTGGAATATCGCGACGTTTTTTTTCTTCTTCTAATTTTTTTCTTTCTTCATCGCCCATTGCTTTCTCTAAAACGTTGGCTGGAATGTCTGTAATGCTTGGATTGCTTGAATCTTGCCCACCTTTATTCTTGAATAAATTTTTAAGTTGTTCCGCATCTCTAGCTGATAAAAACTTACTAGCCAAAGCCCCTAAATTAGGGCGCGCCGTATTAGGAACTCCAAAAGGATTATTTATGTTGTTGTTTTCAAAACTTGACATGATTTAATTATATCATAATCTAGGTAATTTATTTAGATAATTTTGAAATACGGTAAGTTTATAAAAAAATCCTCCAAAAATATACTGCGGAGGATTTAGTTTAATTCATAACTTGTAATATATATTAAACTAAATTGATGGGATAATATATGTTAAAGTAATTTTTATTATTTTAAATTAACCCTAGGAATTATTACTAATTGTTACTGGATTAAATTGAACAAGTAGTGAATATACATCGATAAAAACTTAAATAATCCTTAGATTAGGGTATTTTTTACGGAGTTCTTGTTTTTCATCGCTTGGTACTTTGTTAAGATGAATAGCGTGTCCAACCTTAATGTTATTTAACTCAAGATTTTGGGTTGAAGTGAGATTATTGAGATAAAGACTTTCTTTAATTTCTTTTGGCAGATTAAGGCCTTTAGCCGAAGTGAGGCCAGAAAGATCAAGAGATCCTCCAATGGTGTTTGGCAGATTTAGATATTCAACTGAAGTGAGACCTCTAAGCTCAAGAGTTCTCCCAATCTCTTTTGGCAAATTGAGACCCTTAGCTGAAGTGAGGCTATTAATGAAGAGATCTCCTTCAATTTCTTTTGGCAAATTGAGACCTACGGCTGAAGTGAGATTATTGAGGGAAAGCCAATTCTTCACATATTTGATACTTTCAGGAAAGTCTGGCTCTGTCATGGAATCTAAATCTAGAAAAGTATTACAAATAACTGTACCCTCATTATTAAATTCAAAATTTTTCTCTACCCAAACTTTATCACCGAGATTGTACTTTTCTGCCCAAGCTATGATTTGTTTTGGAATATCGCGACGTTCTTTTTCTAAATCCCACTGCCTCCTCTCTTGTTCGCTTATTACACTCTCTAAATCGATGTCTGTAATGCTTGGATTGTCTGTAATGCTTGGATTGCTTGAATCTTGCCCACCTTCATTCTTGAATAAATTTTTAAGTTGTTCCGCATCTCTAGCTGATAAAAACTCATCACCCAAGCCAGGGAAATCGGGCACTACTTTTTTAGGAGTAATACCTGCTTTATGATCAAAAGGATTACCCATGTTTTCAAAATTTGGCATAATTTAATTATATCATAAATCAACAATTAAAAAAACTTTAGAAGAAATTAAATTATTACCGAGCGTTTAAACTTAAAGCTTACAATTTGCTATTTTGCACGCAATATGGCTTCATCCCATTCAACTTTACGATTTCGAAGCTTTTGTACCCATTCGGGATTTCCCAAATACCATTCTATTGTCTGTTTAAGACCTTCAGTAAATTTTTCACGTGTATAATCAGGTTTCCATCCCAAGGCTTCAATTTTTGATGAATCGATAGCATATCGGCGATCATGGCCTTTACGATCTTCAACAAATTCAATCATATCTTCATCTAAATTAAAATAATCGAGAAGCATGCGAGTTACCTCTAAATTGTTGCGTTCATTATCCGCGCCAATATTGTAAACTTGCCCAACTTCTCCCTTTTCGAGTAAAAGACTTAAAGCAGAAGCATGATCGCGCACATGGATCCAATCGCGAACATTTTTACCATCACCATAAATAGGCACCTTTTCTTTGGCTGATAATCTAAAAATAAATGAAGGAATCATTTTTTCTGGAAACTGATAAGGGCCATAATTATTGGAACAATGCGTGACGATAACCGGAACTTTATGTGTCACAAAATAAGCATTGCACATCAAATCACCACCAGCCTTAGCTGCCGCATAGGGCATATTGGGCATTATAGGAGTTTGTTCCGTAAATTTATCCAATGAATCAAGATCAAGCGCTCCAAAAACCTCATCGGTTGATACTTGTAAAAATTTTTTGATGTTATTAAATCTAACAGCATCAAGAATCATTTGCACGCCGAGACTATTTGTTAGCACAAATTCTTTACATCCACCATGAATAGAACGATCAACATGAGTTTCGGCTGCAAAATTGATGATATGATCTATATTATGATCTTTAATTACTTTATTAAGCGCGTCAAGATCCGTGATGTCACCTTGCACAAAAGTATAACGAGAATTGTCCTTTAACTCTTCTAGATTGTTGAGATTACCTGCATAGGTGAGCTTATCAAAGTTGATAATTTTAACATCAGGATCGGTTTCGAGTTTATATTTTATAAAATTGGAACCAATGAAGCCTGCTCCTCCACATACTAATAAAACCATATATTAAATTATTAATTGTTAAAAATTAGGAACTTGTGGAATTTTTATTCCAATAATTTTCTGATTTTTGTTGCAATGATAGCAGACTCGCCTTTTGGATAAGCGACTCCAGGCCAATGACGATGACCATCCCCTGCTTTGCGCGGAATTACATGAAAGTGAACATGAGGAATAACCTGTCCAGCGGCTGAATAATTATTTTGAATGATATTAATGCCTTCGTTGCCATCTTGAGCGAATAAAGCTTTCATTATTTTTTTTATAATTAGCATTATAGGTAATAAATATTCTTCTTCCAATTCAAGCAATTGCTCGGCGTGAACTTTTGGTACCACTAAAACATGACCAGGATTAACTGGATTGATATCCAAAAAAGCGACGATTTTATCATCTTCATAAATAAAATCCGCATTGATTTCTTTATTAATAATTTTGCAAAATAAACAATCAGACATAAAAAATAAGTAAAATATTATGAATTTATATCACGCATGGTTACTGACCAAACGATAATAAGCAAGATGATGGAGATGGTTAAAAGCAAGGATCTAAAACCATAGCTTGACATATTTGTAAGAAGAGAGGCAAGCAAGAGAAGAGAGGTTATGATTCCGATAATGATATGGAGCCAATTAAAAACCCCTTTACGGCGTTTTTTAAAGGTTAAAAGCGCAATTATAATTATTATTGCCAACGGCAAAAAATCAATCAAATTAATGAATGGTAAAACAGAACCCGGCATGAGCCATTCAATACCGATTAAAGTGGTTAAAAAAAATAAAAAAGCATAACCCGTTTGAACGGCCAAATGTTTTCCAGCTTCTTGAAAAGTCATACTCATAAACGGTTCCAAGCATTTTTAATTTCTTTATATAAAACTTGCCACCACGTTTTCCAATTCATTGGTTCACGAATGTAGGTAAATTTAATTGAGCGAATATCTATTGATCCAGCGCGCGAACCAATACCAGGAGCCGAAAGAACTAAACGAATCATATCTGCTGATTCGGGAATAGTAAAATCAGCTTTGGCACGCATCCAGCCATCATTCAATTGCTCAATTTTTTTATAATCAGTCAATACAGCTTTTAAACCCTCTGCTGTTCCATTTGTTTCAGGTTTAAGCCTACGTGGTTCTGGCTCAAAATATGCGGATTCAGATAAAGCGAAAAATCCATCAGAAATAAGACGAACATCGCCCACGGGAGCGATAACCTTAACCGGAGAATCTATATCATCAGCACGATCAATTCTAACAGCGGTATGCGTTTGTAAGATTTTGCCAGAAATTGGACCAAAAATTATTTCCTGAAGACCTTCTTTATGAAAAGTTTCAGCGACAATATGACGAGCCGTAGTATAGCCAATAAAAGGACGGGGCTCAGCGCGAAAACCAACGACGTCACCGACATGTAGACGCGGGCCAATTACAAAACGTGGATTGGTTGTAGAGATTTCTCGTATGAATATATCATCATCAGCCAATAAACGTATGCGATAAACTCCAGGATCCAACCCGCTTTGTTTGATAGCAACTGGTATGCGATTGCTATAACCAGTGTCTAAAGATCCACTAACACCAATTGCGTCATATTTAATCACTTGGCCGTTTTTGCTAATTTCTATAGCAAGCAATCCTCCACTGCGATTGCGATTAACATCTTGAATTTTTAACTCGATATCAATCCCCCCTCCGGCGGGCACAACCCATAAATCATGCTGACCACGCAAAGAAACTTCATAGGTAATTTTTTCTATAGGTACTAAATCAGCAATCATTGGCATGGTGGTTGTGGCAAGCCATACCGCCAGATTACGAGTATCAGGATCATCCAAGCGATCACGAGCGCTTGTTTTATAAATATAACCGCTTTTCCCTTTTGGAGATGTTACAGATAACCAATCCGTGGACTCAAGCATGGCAGAATACCAAGGAACCATATCCATTTGCTTACCAAACTTATCTCTAATGATTCCAAGTTCTACCAATGGTTGATACATTACTTTGAATTCCATTTCAACTTCTACTTTGGGATAAGGACCAGGAACACGCGCATTGATATAGACCGGATCTTCGATAATACGCTGACCTAAAAATCCATGCTCCGAGACATTGGTTAAAATAGTTCGCTCGGCGGGTAAAAATTGATAAATAAAAGCTGAAGCGCCACTTAAATCGCTATTTGCAATAAAAATACCATTGATAGGAAATCTTAAACTTAAAATAAAAAAGATTACTATCAAGCCTAATATCCAAGGAATACTACATAACAAATAAACTAAAGATTTAGGCAACATAATAAATATATTAAGCGCAAGACAAATAAATAAAACTCGATAAAAAATTAAGAATATCAGCGCTATTTGATGTTTGTTAATTATTTATTTGAACATGATACATGGTTTGATTATTTATTGTGAAGCTCGGAATTAGATTTAGATTATATGATTGCCAATCAGCGATACCTTTTTCATCTTGAGTGGTCTGAAAAATAGCAACTTCGGCTCCTGCGGAAAGAAGCTCCGTGATTTGAGTTTTATTAGGCATGGGCGAAACGGAAAGCCAATAAGGAAAAAAAATTTTATCACTACGATCCGATGCGATCACCACATTTTGACCAATTGATTTAAAAGCCGAAAGACGAATTTGCTGATAGGTAAGCAACTCGTTTTCATTAGCAAAGATTCCCTCATCATCACGAGATACGGCGCTCCAAATTCCAAATAATATTAAACAAATTGCCAAACAGTATCCCAAAGTTTTCAAAGTCCATAGACGTATCATTTTAGAAAATAAATAACCCAAAGCCAGAGAAAAAACTATTGATGTTGGTAATGTATATCGTAAAAATGAGTTGCCGATACTTACTTGATTAATAATGATATGATCTTGATAAATTCCATTGCCATAAAAAATTATAAGCGTTAAAAAACTCCAAGCTAAAGCTAATACTCCCCATTTATTTGTTGTTTTCCAAAATTTATCCTTATACAAAAAATATAAAACTATCAACATTACTAGCATCCAAGGCCAAAGCATAATGCCAAAATAATTTTTTATGTTCCAGATTATATTTCGCGGATGAATACCAAAAGGCAAAGACTCGAGTAAATCGACACTTCGTCCATAAGATGATAATTGATTTTCGTTAACAACGTCAGAGATTGCCTCCATGCCTACTTCTGGGCGAATTTGATATCCGCTAACAAGCCATTTTCCGTATGTATCGGCGCCCAGTTTGGCAAAGAATAACAAGAGTAAAATTAAAGGGACAATAAAAAGAATAGCATCACCGATACGTTGAATGTTGGATAACGAATGCTGAATGTTGGCAGAAGTGGATTTGTTAGGTGTTAGAGTTCTTGTTTTTGAAGGTATCAATTTAGTATCCGCGATTGAATAATTGTAACGATGGAAAAAAGCAAAAATAATAACGGGTATTATCCAGATAGCCTCGAGAGGACGAATAGCTAAAGCCAGACCTGTAAAGATTCCAGCAAGAGGGTAAGTTATTTTTTTATATTTATGATTCACAAAATACCAAACCCAAACCATCAAACATAACTGCATCATTTGCGGAAAAACTCCGCGATTTGCATAAATTATAACCGTAGGAAAACTCATCCATATAACTACGGTCATGAGCTTAATATTACCAGACCATTGTTTAGGCAAACTTTGCCAAAGGGCAAAAATAGTGCAAAAAGCAAAAATTGGAACAAAAAATCCAAGACCAAAATAATCTGTTAATCTATAAATTATGGATAAAATAAAAGGCATGCCCAAGAAACCAATGGGAGTAATGCTTTTTGCTTCGGGCACAAAAACAAAACTACGAGGTGTCAGCCAAAAAAAACGCTCAGTGTACTCAGATTTTAAACCAAAAGTTCCTTGCCTTGCATAAGATACAGCGCTAACTACATTAGCTGTTTCATCTGGACTCATGCGAATTTGGCTTGAAATTAGAGGCAAGCGTATCCACAGACTAAACAGAGCAAATAATAAAATACTAGATGATATCCACAAAATTATTTTATTTTTCATAAATATATACTATATGTTTTTGAGTTTTTATGCTAGGTTATATGAATATGAAAATCAATTCAAAATTTTTTGGTATTTATATCATTTTAATTACTGTTGTGATATTTTTTCCAAAAATATCCTTAGCGCAATCGGCACTAACCATTGATCAAGTAGGCTTTAATCCTAATATGATATTAACAGATGATGATATTTTCAATCCGGATGGAGTCAGTTATGAATATTTGGTTAATTTTGCTAAAGCTAAGGGTAAAATGGCTGATATAATGGTGCCAGATATTGATGGTAAAATGAAGACGCCAATTGATATTATTTGGAGAGCTTCACAAACATACCGCATGAATCCTCGTTATTTACTAGCATTGATACAAAAAGAACAATCTTTAGTCGAAGATCCTAACCCATCTGAAAAACGTTTGGATTGGGCGGCGGGTTATGGTGTTTGTGATAGCTGTGACAAAAATGATCCACGTATTCAGGATTTTAAAGGTTTTGCCAATCAAATTGAATACGCCTCAAAACAACACCGTGAAAAATATTTACAACAATTGCTAACAACTGGCCAAACTATCGGAGGCAAAGGCATAGGCATATCAATGATGATTGGTGGAATAGAAATTATTCCGCAAAATAAAGCAACGGCCATGCTCTACACATATACTCCGCACATACACGGTAATTTGGTTTTATGGCGAATATGGCAACGATGGTTTTCGCAATCATTCCCAAATGGAACTATTGTGCGCGCCATGCCTAGCGAAGAAGTTTATATGATTCAAAATCGCCAAAAACGCAAGTTTTTATCCGAAACAGTCTTATTATCCATGACAAATCCTGATAAAATAGTAGAAGCTTCAGAAACAGCATTAGCCTCTTATCCAGAAGGAGAACCAATGCGTTTTCCTCAATATTCATTGCTAAGAGATCCTGACGGGGCGATTTATCTCTTGGCTCAAGAGGGCAAAAGACACATAGTAAATATGGAAACGTTTAGACAATTTGGTTTTAATGAAGATGAAATAATTGATGTTCAATTTGATGAAATAGATACTATTGCCACAGCACAACCAATCAATCAACAAACAGTTTTTCCGCAAGGAGCTTTGGTAAAATCTCCGGACTCATCAACAGTGTGGTATGTTGAAAGCAATAAAAAATATGCGATTCCAGATGAAGTATTTTTAAAAGTTTATTTTACCCGCCGTCCAATTGTCAGCGTTCCACAATTGACTATCAATACCTATGAAGACGCCGGAGAATACAAACTACACGAAGGTGAATTGATCAAAGGGTCTGATCCAACAGTTTATGTTTTAGAAAATGAATACTTGCGACCAATCCCTACGGAAGAAGTATTTTTGAGTATGGGTTGGAAGTGGAATAATATAATTACTGTTCCCGATAGGATTCTTTTAACATATAATATTGGTGAAGCCTTTAATTTAAATAATTTAGCAACATTACCTACTATCACTACCGCAACAGAATAACTAATATAATCACACAGGCATCTATTCAGTTTATTATCCTATCTTGCGGACTTTTTAACAAAGAACGAATTTCAAAGCTACTAACGTTATGAACGTTATGAACATAATTTAATATATCTAAGC
Organism: uncultured Gammaproteobacteria bacterium; assembly: GCA_964563385.1. GTDB lineage: Bacteria > Patescibacteriota > Patescibacteriia > 2-12-FULL-60-25 > 2-12-FULL-60-25 > MWCR01. Next base: position 10,529 of record CAZLVV010000016.1, on the reverse strand, counting down.
TGAATACATATGATTGTTTTTGGCGCAATCGTTCCCCATTCTCCATTGTTGATACCAAGTATTGGCAAAGAACAGAGGGATAAATTAAAAACAACGCTCGATGCTATCGCACAGATTGAGCAATTATGCTACTTGGTAAAGCCGGAAACTTTAGTTATAATCGCTCCTCATGGCCCGAGATATCCGGATGCTTTTTCTGCAAATATGTCAGGTAGTTATACTGGTACGCTAAAATCTTTTGGTGATTTTGCAACAATTGTTAAAGCCAAAAGTGATTATATGATTATAGACCGGGCTCACCGCAAAATGCGCGAAGAAGACATCCCCTTTACGCTTACTTCGAGTGAAGAGCTGGACTATGGATTCACTATTCCTATTTTATTGTTGACGCAACATCTTCAAAATTGGAAATTAATTCCTCTTTCGCCTTCCATGATGGATGGTAAAGCGCATTATGAATTCGGTCGACAAATGAAAAGAATTTTACATATGGAAAAACGCCGTGTGGCTATTATTGCAAGCGCGGATTTATCGCATAAACTTAACGCCCAATCTCCTGGTGGCGCTTCAGATGAAGGTATGAAATTCGATGAAATGATAAAAACAGGTATCACATCAGAAGACCCTACTCCTCTTTTAACAATGCCTGCTGAATTAATAGAAAACTCCGGACAATGCGGTTATCGACCTATTTGCACTTTATTGGGCATGATGGATAAGATGAATGTGAACCGTCAAATATTAAGCTATGAGGCTCCATTTGGAGTTGGTTATCTGACGGCTAAGTTTGAAATTGCGTAATAGTCTTTGACTATGTAGCGCAGACGTTTATAATGAGCTTAATGGTAGCTCATACAAACAATACTACTCATTAAATAAAAAGATCGTTTGAGATCTGTTTTGCAATATCATTGCTTAATGAGTATTCTTGATTGTTAATTATGTTTATCTCTGTGATTCCGGCATTGAAGATGCCTTTTGGGCATTGTTTTTTTGATTACGAAATAAGCGAAGGTGAGGCGCATATAGGCGATTTAATATTGGTGCCATTTCGTAATCAAATGATTGCGGGCTTGGTGGCTAAAAAATCACCAAAAAGCGCTTGGGCAGACAAAGCAATCAAGATCAGCAATCCAAGAAAAATCGCCAAACTTCCTGAATCCATAGCTGATTTTTGTATAATATCTGCAAGAGAAAGTTTTGTCTCACCGCCGACCATGTTAAATGCTTGGCTAAGAAAAATTCCCAAACGCTTTTCAGGAGAAACGCACATTTCTTTAAGAAATACCACTCTGCCCAAAGATGCAAAAAAAAATGAAGTTAGGTATTTGGTTAATCGTTATGTTGGCGCTCTTGGCATAATAGAAACAGTTACAACAAATCAAGCTAATGGTAGAGTTTTATTGCTAACACCATGGAAACATAGAGTTGAATTTTTATCAACTAAATTAGGCGCCCCAAGTTTGCATAAAGATATTGCTTATGGCGAAGCTTGGCGGATTTGGATGAATTTTTTGAATAATCCTCATGGAATCTTAATAGCAACTCGCTTAGGCGCTTGGCTTTCTATCATAGCTGATGTGGTTATACTAGATGAGCCAGAAAATGATGATTTCAAACAAGATGAACTTACACCCAGATATGATGCTAGAAGAATTGTAAAACTAGCTTATGATTTTAATCCCTCGATGCGTATTATTTCTATTGGCACAACGCCAAACTTAGCTGATTTTGCAGAAAATGCACATTTGGCATCAATGTCTCCGACTATAGATTCAGACATTGAGTTTGCTCGACTGGACACAATGAACAGATCTCCTTTGGAGATGCTGACCAATGAAGCTTTTACTGCTATGGAAGAAGCTGTTTTAAATAAAAATCCAATTAGGATTTTGCATACTGTTTTAGGTATGCGAGGCCGAGTACGTTGCGCCGACTGTGATTGGTTAATGGAATGCGCTTCTTGTAAAATAGGTTTACGCAACATGCAAAATCACGCATTATGTCCGCGATGTGAAAACAAAACAGAATTACCAATGTCGTGCCCACGATGCGGATCAACCAACCTATCCAAGGCCATAATCGGATCTGAAGGTTTGCTTAAAATTTGTATGGCTAATTTCCCCAATGCTGATATTAAAGTTTTAGATTTGCATGAATGGGTTACACAACCAATCCAACAAAATTCGTTATTGATTATTACCAATATCGCTTATATTGGTGGGTATGTGGAAGATATTCGTAAACAGGAAAGATTGGTTTTGGCATTTAGAAGATTTGCATCTCAAGCTTGCGTCGCAAAATGCAAATTGATTTTTCAAGGTCTATCTCCTCTTATTGACATAGCTCCATCATGGTTAGAACCTCAAGGTTTGGCTAAACAATGGGAGCTCGAAATTAAAGATCGGCAAGAATTTCTCTATCCACCTACACAAAAAATATGCAAGTTGATACAAATAGGAAAATCGGAACATGCGAATATGATAAAATTAAAATTAGAAGAAATTTGTGTAAAAAATCCTGATTGGCGCTTCCGAGGCCCTTATCCCATAGAACGTTTTGCTAAAACTCGTGAACCAAGAAGTATTTTTCATATTTTACCCTCAAAAACAGCTACTAGAACTGATTTAATTAATGAACTTAGCGTTTTAACAGCTTACGGCATTGTGGATCTTGACCCAATAGCATTTTTCTGCTAAACTTAGATATTAATTTATCAAAATTAAAAATTAAAATATTTGAAAAAAAGCTTTATTTGTCTTAATAAATCTTGATAAGAAATCCCAAAAAAAAATTATATGTCCGATACTTATCCTATTGTTACTTATCAAGCTCCCTCTATTCGAGAGAGATCTATTGAAGTTTCGATAGAAGAGATAACCACAAAAGAATTTCAGGATTATTTGGATAAATTAACAAAAACAATGCGCGTAGAAGATGGAATTGGTATCGCTTCTCCGCAAGTTGGAATTAATAAAAGAATTTTTATCGCTAATATAAAAGGTAAAAATATAGTATTTATCAATCCCCTGATTATCAAAAAATCAGAAACAACCTTGATTACTGAAGAAGGATGTTTAAGTGTACCAGGTGTTTGGGGAACCGTAAGCCGTCCAAAAAAAATCTCTATCGAAGCCATAGATAGACATGGTCGTAAACTTAATATGGATCTAAAAAATATGGATGCCATAGTTTTTCAGCATGAATTGGATCATCTGGATGGGATTTTGTTTGTGGACAAAGTAATAGAAATAACACGAGGAAAAAATCCGATTATTAATTGAACAATCGAACAAGCTACAAATTATTATTTTGCTAAATATGCCTTATTCGATAATTTTTTTTGGAACTTCTGATTTTTCACTACCTTCTTTGTATGCCTTAATTAATGATGCACGTTTTGATGTGAAAGCAATTGTTACCAAGCCTGATATGAAGGTAGGTAGATATCAAGAAATTATAAAACCACCAGTAAAAATAATGGCAGAGAAATATAAAATACCAGTTTTACAATTTGAATCAATCAAAAGCGCGGAATCATATGAAGCTTTAAAATTAGTTCAAAATGATACTCAAATCGATGTGTATGTTGTAGTGAGTTATGGCAAAATAATTCCGCAAAAAATATTAAACATGCCTAAATATGGGACAGTTAACGCGCATGGATCTTTATTACCCAAGTACCGTGGAGCATCATGCGTACAATCAGCTATTGTAAATGGAGATGATACAACAGGCGTAACAATTATGCTGATTGATGCGGAAATGGATCATGGACCGATTTTATTTCAAAAATCTACAGTGATACGAAATTATGATACGGGCGCGAGCTTGCATGACAGATTAGCAGATATGGCAGGAGCGCTATTACCAGAAGTATTGACCAATTACATCGAGCGTAAAATCACTCCAAAAGAACAAGAACACGAATCCGCTACTTATTGTAAAATGTTAAAACGTGAAGACGGAGAAATTAATTGGTTAAAATCAACAGAAGAAATAGAAAGAATGGTCAGAGCTTATAATCCCTGGCCTGGAACATATACCATTAAAAATGGTAAAAGGATTAAAATATTTAAAGCTCAAAAATCAAATCATGAATTGTTAGTCTCAAATCATGACATGATGGATAAAAGATCAATAAATTTAATAAAAACCGATGAATGGATAACTTTAAATAAAAAATTGTATATCAGATGTGGTGATGGAGAATTTTTGGAAATTTTGGAATTGCAACCTGAAGGTAAAAGAAAGATGACTGCCAAAGAATATCTAGCGGGTAATAATTCAAAAACTCATTTAGATTAAAATAAAGTTTATCAGAAAAGGATCAAAATTATTCTTGATGAATTTAATCCCAATAAACTTTTATCCTACTTAGGAAGTGGCTATTTTTTCATTTTCTCCTGACATGGCGAGGAGTGCCTCAATAGCAAGTAAAATAGTAAATCCAAGAGGATGATCGAGATAAGGGGTAAAAATATGAATTACGGCCAAAGCCACAAGACTGCCAACCACGCCGGTACGCAACCACCAATCATAATTTGATTTCCAAGAACGCCAACCCAAAGAAAACAATAAAACTAACATGATTACAGGGCCAAAAATACCGAATTTAACCCAAAAACTTAACCAACCCCACTCAAAAGCATAAGTCGTATATATTCCATCAGGATTATTTGCTAAAACTCTGGGATCTTGGCTTTTATAAGTAATTGTACTACCAAAGCCATGACCTAAAACAGGACTCTCCCCTATTTTTTGCCACATGACAGGCAATAAATTCCATCGACTGGAACCTGCCGCATCTGTAATAGAACCTCTATTTTTTATCATGGTAATAAGTGATAAATCTTTTGTTGCTGGAAAAGGAAAGTAAACAACTCCTGCGATCAAAATAAAAGCGAATATCGACCCGATGATGGCTTTAAATATTGAACGCCAAACAATTTTTTTACGAGCCAAAATGCCCAAAATTAAAATAAATGAACCTCCTGAAATCATACCTATCCAAAAACTACGCGACAAGCCGATAATAATAATGACAAGGCTGACTATCCATAATAAATAATTAACATGCTGTTTTATAATTCTGATAATACGAGTTTGTTTATTGCTTAAACTCTGTTTTAAATACATTTGATCACCTGTGGTATTATCATGCATCCAATACGCCAAAACAAATATAGCGCTAAATATGGAATAAATTGCTGACTGAAAAAAAACTCTATAAGTATTTCCTCCGGCAAAAGTTATTTCACCAACTCTTGTATCACGAATCCAATTATAAAGAGGCCTCGCTACAAAAATGATGCCATGCGAAAAAATATACAAAACCGCTAAAGCCTTAATGGGTAAATAAATCAAAGCCGAGAAGATGGCGTTTTTAGAACAATAAATTAGATCTTCTTTGAAGCGATGCGCTATATCCAAAACCGGAACAAAATATAATAAAAACATCCAGGCGTTAGCATCCTGAAAAATGTAAGGCTGTTTATTCACAATACCATTGATCAAGCCTATTGCTAACATCATGGCTACGAATAACCAAACTTGCACAATCAGCAATTCAGATACTCTCCAAAAACGCCAAATTCGAGCCCTAAGCGCATTAAGTACCCATCCCAAACCAAAACCGCCCATTAAAACCATGCGTAAAGACAAACCGGTTTCTGGGCTGACTTGAGATACTGTCAATAAATAACCAAATCCGCCCAACATAAGCTCTAATAATATGAAAGATATGGATAAAGCGGGGCGTTTATATGCCAAAATGGAGACAATTATGCCACAGAAGATGGCAATAACCGCGCGTGCGGTTAAACTGTTAATGGTTAAAAAAGATGTGATCTCAAATAAAACTATCCCAATTAACCAATATGATATGTTTCTGAAACATGATATTTGATTCAATATGGGATGATTGTTTTGATCCACGTTATTTGGATAAGGTGATTGTTTGAGCATTAAACTACCCAAAGGTTTTTTTATTAATCCAAAAATTAAAGCTAATAATAAAGACAAAGGATGTAGCAAAGCGATAATCAACCAAGCCCTTCTGCCATGCCATTTTAGCATGTATTTTAAAAGACTATTATTGAAATATCTTTGCTTAAGTAAAGTAAAGGCCTTACTAAAAGATTGACCGCCATAATGCAATATTGTAACGGAAGGTTCATACCAAACCAGCCAACGGTTTTTTTTGGCTGTTTTGCAAGCATCAACTTCTTCGAACCAAATAAAATAGCGCGGATCCAAGCCATGCATCTGATCCCAACAGGAGGCGCGTACCAAAAAACAAGCCCCCATAACTTGTTCCACGCTCAAGGGACGATTGGGATTGATGTCGGTCGCAAAATATCTTTGCAAAGATTTAAGTTTTGGAAAAATATGATGCAACTTAAGAATAATCAATATCTGATCTGCGAGTCTAGGAAAACGACGCACGCTTGGTTGATAAGTGCCATCAATATTTAATAATTTTGGCCCCATGATGCCTGCTTTGGGATTAAGATCCATCTTACGAACTAGCTCGGTTAAACTACCTGGAGGGCAAAATGTATCCGGATTAAGTAAAAGTATATAACGTGATTTGTGTTGCACTGCGCCTTGATTATTTGCGATCGCAAACCCCAAATTTGAATCATTAACCAACAAATCGATTTTATCTTCATTTGCAAATATGCGCTTAACCATATCTACCGTGCCATCCGAAGAAGCATTGTCAACCACTACACATTCCCAATTTAATCCTTCACAAGCTTTGGGTAAAGATTTTAAGCATCGCTCAAGCTCTTCTTGAACGTTCCAACTGACAATGACAATGTGTAGATCTTTCATATTAAAATGATACAACACTTACACTATTAGCGCGGTTATATCCGATGCTTTGATCTGATTATAGTTTCAGCAGTACGATACTTAATTATTGGCTTTGGCGTGTAACCAAATATGGGCCAAGGGATTTTGTAAACAAAACTAGGCAACCATTGACTAATACCAATTTTATGCTCTTTAACACTAAATAAAATTTTAGGGATATAGATTCCCTTACTTCCGGACTCTAACATAGTAAGCCATAAATCCCAATCTTGAAACTTGCTAAGAGATTCATCAAAAACAGGATTAGTGCGTCGCCTAATAAGAGCCGAAGTATGAATAAAGTTACGTTCTTGTAAATCTTTTTCGTTAAACTCTTTAGCCCGAAACAAACGATTACCCCAAATAAAATCACAATAAACATAATCGCGATCCGGATTATCAAGTAAAGCTTGATGCATGGTTTCGATGGCTTCAGGATTTAGAGTTATATCCGCGTCCAGATAAATTATATATTCACCATCAGCCAATTTTGCGCCTCTGTTTCGCGCCACGGGTGCTCCGGAGTTTTGCGTAAGACGTAAAAAACTTATCGGCAATAAACCTACAAAATCTTGAACAACTTTTTCAGGATTATCATTTGAACCATCATCCACCACTATCACTTGTTTTACACTTATAGTTTGATCGAGCAATGATTGCAAAGTTTCGCGCAATTCAAAGGCATGATTGTAACAAGGGATCACCACAGAAACATTTAAAATTTGACGCTTGACATTGGATGTTACTGGTTGAATATGTGTTAAGAGATTTTGCCAACGATCAGACCAATTAAAATCATGTAATACGCGCTCACGACCATTGGCGCCGAAAGAAAGAGCGAGATCGGGATTGTCAAGAAGTTTTTGCAAAGCATCTACGCAAGCGTCCACGGTAGGCGTAATAAGCAAACCCGTTTGATTGTTAATAACAGCTTCGGACGTACCGCCTCCGGAGCCAGCGATCACGGGCAGGCCCGCATAAGAGGCTTCTAAAAATACTATGCCAAACCCCTCAACATCATCCACCGTTTCTCGGCCGGGTAGACAAAAAATATCGGAAGCTGAATACCAGTTATGTAATACTGCGTCGCTCACATTACCAATCCAACGAACATTAACCCCATTTAATTCGGCAAGCTTATGCAAGGGCTCGACATAAGGCCCATCACCAACTATCACTAATTCCAACTTCCTTTCTTTTTTAAAATTATGTTTGGCAAGTATATTTTGCATATCTGTTCCAAAATCGAAGCACTTTGTGTTGGAATCTTCGTGAGTAGAGTTCGAAATGCGAGATTCAAGACTAGCTACGGATTGTATGAGAACATCTAAACCTTTGCGTTCAACAAGACGAGCTACAGCAAGAATAATTTTTGTGTCAGGATCAATATTTAAACGAGAACGAGCTTCGGACTTCTCTAAAAGATTAAAAGGATCTAATCCTGGAGTTAAAATCAAAGGGTTGGCTGTTGGTACAAGTCGTTTGAGTAATTTCTCGGTAGCCTGACTGTTGACAATAAGTAGCTTGGCATTATTGCAAATCCTATGTAACAGCCAACGCTTCCATTTTGTTTGTGCACGCTTAAGATCTGTGCCATGAAAAATTACCGCATATTCTGAACCACCCAAAACATTAGCAATCCAACTAGCGGTGCCGATAGGAAAAACATGAGATATTAGAATAATGTTTTCTTGTGGAACCTCGAGACATCTTTTTATTAAAGGTAACCAATATGGCCAGAATGACCAACGGAACTTAATTTTTTTTACCCGAAATTCATCTTTACTGGATAAATCCATAGGAACCCAAACATCTATATTGCCTTGCGATGCTATAACTAAAGAAGAGAGATAACGAGCAATACCACCCTTGGCTGGAGGGAAATCATGAGTTATCAATGTAAATTTAGGAGTCATGGATTTGCATTGTTTTACCTAATTTGGAGCGTAAAAGCAACCAAAAAGGCAAAATATCTTTTAATGATATTAGTTTAACAACAAAGGCTAAAATAATTGCAACAACAGCGCCAAAAACGAATGCAATTGGCAAAGGCATGAATGCGCCAATATAATACCAAACCAACCATGCCAAAATTGCGGCACCAAATGCTCGAATGATGATCCAAAGGAAATTTTTAGCTCCCCCTGCTTCTTTGTAAGTAAATATGAAACCGGCTACGAGCAAAAACCAAAAGCTGAACACTCCGGCCCAAGCCGCGCCCAGAGGGCCGTAGTATGGAATTAATAAATAGTTTAAGATTGCATTTATTATCATGGTTGCAACCATGGCCGATGTTTTAAGGTGAGCGCGGTGTGATCCGTTTAATAAAGCTCCCACGGGGAAATCAATAAAAATCGGTAAAAGCACCCAAGGTAAAACCTGCATGGCCGGAATAGAGTTAATGTAAGCGTCGCCATATAAAGCAGAAATGAGGCGTGGAGCCATGGCTGAAAGCCCTGATGCTATTGGGAATCCAATTGTGGCCATAAGACGTATCGAGCTGATAAATACCTTACGTAACTCGTCTCGTTCTTTATTAGCGTAAGCTTGACTAAGCGCCGGATAAAGAGCTGCTGTAAATGTTAACGGAACGAATTGCATGGCATAAGTGAGTTTGTAGGCAACAGAATAGTAACCGACCGCAGTTGTGCCTTGAAAAGCTTCCAACATCAAACTATCGACATATGAATAAACTTTAACGGAAATACCGGCGATGGCAAAAGGCAAAGCTTGCTTGATAAGGTTACGGACGTCAGAGGATGCTGGTTTGGAGATTTTAATTTGAATTTTACGAATGTTATAAAAAGACCAAACCAAGTTCCATACACTACCAAAAGCTAAAGAACCGGCTAAACCTATTGGACCAAAATGCAAAAAAGCCACGGTAACGGCAAATGTACCGGTTGCGATTTGCCCGATAAACATTCCAAAAGCTTCGGGTTTGAGATTTTGATAACCGCGAAGCGCGCCATAAAAAATAAGATGAAAAGCATCGGCAGTCATGGCAATGCAAGCGACCACTATAGTAAGCAAAACCTCTGATGTATTTCCTCGTAAAATTCCATAACCAATAGCCAATAAAACTGCAATCGGCACCAAAGCCAATTTTGCTCGTACTGCTGCGCCCAATAATCGATCCGCGCCTTCACTATTGCTCGCTATAGCGCGAATAACTACCGCTGTAATGCCCAAATCGGCAATAACAACAAAAATTGATGTAACAGAAACTGCGTAAAAATACGAACCAGCGATTTCAGGTCCGGCCAAGCGAGCCACAACCATGAAAGCAAAAAACGCCACAACCTTTTGCCCCGTGGTAGCCAACATTAAAACTAATGCATTTTTTGCTATTTTTTTGCTAATCATATTCATCTAATTTTCGCATATTTTGGCAAAAAAATCAATGTTGAATTATCTAAATTTTTAAAAAATGCTGATTATATGAAGATAAAAAATAAATAACAATTTTGTTGGATTTAAGTATTCTTTTGTAAAAAATCAATAATGAAAAATTTGTCTCTAGTATTCTATCCTCACCTTTCTATTTGATTTTAAATCTTATGATTTTTAATAATAAAAATGCTAAACTTAGCAGAATATTTTCATGTTATTGTGCACGCGCTCAGATACATATTGCACTCTTCTAACCATAGAAGAACATGCAAATA
>CAZLVV010000015.1:0-25189 GCA_964563385.1 uncultured Gammaproteobacteria bacterium | reverse complement strand
TTACTTGATATCCGAGACGTTTGATTTGCATACTCCCTGCTTATCCAAGGAGTGCAATATGTATCTGAGCGCGTGCACTCTTTGTACGCGTCCACCACATATGGCACTCTTTGTATTTGCATATTCTTTTATGGTTAGAAAAGTGCAAGATGTATCTAAGCGAGTGCAATAAAAAAAGCCTCCAAAAAGCGCTTTGGAGGATTTAGCTTAATTGTTACTTGTAACTATACACTGATAAAAGCTTACTCAATCCTTAAATTAAAATATTTTTCACGGAGTTCTTCTTTTTCTTCGTTTGGTACTTTTTTAAGAAAGATGGTGCATTCAATCTTAATGCCAGTTAATTTAAGACTATTAAATTTAAGACCATTAATTGAGGTGAGGCCATTGAGGGAGAGGCATTCAATTTCATCTGGCAGTTCAAGGCCTTCTGCTGAAGTGAGGCCATTAAGGTAGAGGTTACTCATGCTGTTTGGCAATTTGAGGCCTTCTGCCGAAGTGAGGCCATCGAGGTAGAGATTTCCTTCCACATATTTAATACTTTCAGGGAAGTCCGGTTCTGTCATTGAATTCAACTCCAAATCAGTATTACAAATAACTGAACCGTCGTCATTGAATTCAAAATTTTCTTTTACCCAATCCTCATTACCGAGTTTGTATTTTCTTGCCCAAGTAACGATTTGTTGTAAAAGATCGCGACGTTCTTCTTCTGTTTTTTTCATCTCTTCCTTGTTCATTGCCTCCTCCGCTTACTGGTTGAAATGTTTGAGTTTTATTTTACCTTGATTCTCTGATACGGCTTTAAATCTTTTTATATCCTCCTGATGGTAAAAAACTAGAATAACTAGTCAAGGAAGCGAAATTTGGCTTTTTTGTTTTTAATATTTATATTTTTTTGAAATTTGATATGGCTTATCAATAATTTTAATATTTGTCAATATCCCTGAAAGTATCGCCCATCTTTGCATTCTTTGTAGTTGCATGTTCTTCTGTGGTTAGAAGAGTGCAAGATGTATATGAGTGAGTGCAATTATTTTATTTGTCTAAACATCTTTCTCGTGCCATACTTACTTTATGGAAACACAAATTATCAAAGCCCCATCAGCAGAATTGAGAGTTACTGATTTTGGTAAAATTAGACAAATAATGACCAAAGGAAAGGCATATCACTATGGTAAATTGAATAATTTTTTGAATACAGTAGAGACTTCGCTTACAATTCTAACAATTAAAAAAATGGTGGAATTAAAAGGAGATTGGTGGTTGGATGAGATTTTACGTAGACAGGATTTTGAATATGTGGGGAAAAGATTAATTTCGTTGATCAATCGGTTTGGCTCTTTGCGAGGCAAGAAAGTTTTGGATATTGGATCTGGTAGCGGTTCTTCAGCATTTGTAATGATAGATAAAGGCGCGAAAAGCGTGCAAGGAGTGGAGCCAAATGCTGAATTTGTCGAATTAGCTGAAATGAGGGCGCGAGATGAAGGATTTCAAAATAGCGCTCTGTTTTTGCATGTTAAAAATACAACTAAATTACCATTTGAAGATAATAAATTTGATATTGTAACTTTTAGCGCTGTTTTAGAACACATTCATCCAAATCTACGCCAAGACATAATTAAAGAAGCTTATCGTTGTTTAACTCCGGGGGGCTTGCTAATTTTTTCAGAAACTCCGAATCGCGCCTTTCCGTTTGACGGGCATACTACCGGACTCCCCTTTATTCCTTGGTTACCGTTTTGGCTTGCTTATCCACTTGCTAAAAATCTAAGCCTTCGCGCCAATAGAGGCTTCAATAAAGACAAAATGATAGCAGAAGGTTTGGTTGGAGGATCTTATTGGCAAATAAAAAAATCCATTCCAAATGCAATATGTTTGAATTTACAAGGAGGAGATGCAAACTGGAAATGCGATTTAAAAAAATCCGGAAAAATAATGCGATTAATTTTACGATTCTGCGAATGGAAAATAAAAACTTTCACGAAACAACCATTAAACGCTTGGATGCCTACACTTGATTTGGTCTTTAAAAAACCTGATATTGCATGAATTACGTATTAAAAAATACTAAAAAATTTATTTTATTATTTATTTTTATAGATTAATTAACGATAGTTGTTCCAAAATATCGTTGCCCAGCAAGAATCTTTTTTAAGTTAGAGAGATTTTTACCATCAGCAATAATGACGCGGAGTTGGTTTTGAGAGGCGAATTTGGATGCAATGGGATCAAAAGGAACATTCATTCCGGGGATCCATTTGTTTCCCACTATTTTTAAAAACGATTTCCAATCTATCTCGGTAAGCGGTTTGGCGTCTTTAAATTTTTTGGGATCTTTATCATAAGCCTGTGCGATATTGGAAAGATTTATTACACATTTGGCTTTGTATTTTTTAGCAAGACGAACCGCAACATAATCCGTACTCCAACCTGGTTTCCAGCCAGCAGCAATCAACAGAGGGCGATTCCAAACATGGGCGCGGGTTGGATCTTTAACGACGACGTGTTGCGCTTCATTGCGAAAAATAGTACGCATTAAGTGAGCGTTCAAGCGAGTGGAGTGAATACCAAGCCAATCCACGTCTTCGTCCGCAAGTTTGGTGATTGCGCGCGCAACTTGTTGATATACTCGGGCTGTATTTCCTCCACCGACTACGAGAATAAAACGTTCGCCGAGCTTGATGCGCGAGCGAATGAGCGAAGCAAAGTGTTTCAAAAAAGCGATATCAATACCGCTTTCCGGAACCACTATGGATCCGCCTAAAGATATAACGATGAGAGAGCTTTTCATTTCTTGTCTTTTTTATCTTGAATAAACTTTGTTGGTAAATTAGAGCTATGTTTACGTTGGATTTCTGTGATTTTGTTTTCAGCAATTTCTAGTTGTTGATGAATAATTTCGGCAAGATCCATGGCGCGTTCGTATTTTTTAAGCCCTTCATTTAAATCTGTGTTTTTACTTTCAAACCACTCAGTGATTTCTTCGAGTTCTTGAAAAGCTTTACTAATATCGAGCTTAGCGGTTTTTGACATAATGTTTAATTTATAAAAATTTTTGTTGAGATCCGGATTGAGAGGTGTGAATTTGATTGATAGTTAAATTAGCTTCACCATCATGAAGAACGGCTTTGATTTTAGCGCCAACTGCGAGCGCGGATACGGAAGTGATTGCGCGACCCCCTGCATCGCTAAGCATAGAATATCCACGGGCAAGCACCCCTTTTGGATCAAGCGACGCAAGGAGTCGAATCTGCGAACGGTATCTTGCAAGGAGCGCCATGTGTAATTGTCTCATATTTGCGCTAATGAGTGAAGTTTTGTTCTGTAATTCTTGTTTTTGCTGAGTTATCCACAAACTAGGCGAACGCATAATCTCGGATAAAGTAGCATGATAACCTTTTATGCGAAGCGAAAGTAAATGCTCCATGGACTCGGTTTTATAAGCCAAATCTCTTAATAAATCAGCTTTATTTGGCACAAGGCGACGTGCGCAATCAGTGGGAGTGGATCCGCGCATATCAGCGGAAAGCTCTGCTAGTGAAACATCACGCTCATGACCAATGCCAACCAAAGTGGGTATTTTGGAAGCATAAATGGCACGAACGACAAGCTCATCATTGAATGACATAAGATCTTCAAGCGAGCCTCCTCCGCGAGTAAGAACCAAAACATCATAATCTTTATGACGAATGTTGGCCTCTTGAATAGCGTGAACGATATCTTCTGCCGAATCAATACCTTGAACCTTAACATGATATAAATCAATTTGCATACCACTCCAACGCTCATTCAAAATACGAATAAAATCTCCATAAGCGGCGCTTTCGCGCGAAGCGATTAATGCTATCCGCGAAGGAAAACTCGGAAGTGGTCTCTTACGCGCTTCGTCAAACAATCCTTCTTGCTCAAGTTTGACTTTTAAAGCTAATAAAGCTTTTTGTAAAGCGCCCTCCCCTACTAACTCAACACGCTCAGCGGAAAGAGAAAACTTGCCAAACTTGGGATAAATTCGGGGTAAGCCGTAAACTCTAACTTTGACTCCTTCTTGAATTGGTACACGCAAATGCCATGCTGTCATAAAAATCTGTACTAAACCTTTTTCATCTTTTAAGTTAAAATTGACCCATTGCCCTTGACTAATCTTAAAATCAGAGACTTCACCTTCAACACAAAGCTCTTCCGCATTCCATGATCGGGATAAAACATCGTTAATATGAACGATAAAATCGGAAACCGTGAATACTATCATATTGATTGAGTATAGATTATGAAAAGAAATAATGGAAGAATTGCTAATCGATTTAAAAAAAAGACCCTAAAGAGGGTCTAGCAAGAACAGCAAAATTTACATCTGCCACAAGTAGAACAAAATCGCACGCCCGAGAATTGCTCTTTGCATTCAGGACAGATGGTTATTGAAGAATCAGTTTGTTTTTTTCGACACAGAATCATCCATCCGCAGGAACAGCAACGCGAACAAGTATTACACAATTTGCAATAATCATCAGTAAAGACGGCAATTTGACATAAAGAGCAAATATAAATTATTGACGGCTCTGAAATTATAATTCCAAAACGCTTATCGCGAACAGCTACAACAGCCATGTAAGCAATTCCCGCATTTATTGCAAATATCGTCAAAATTCACTGGATTGCTACAAAGAGGGCAAAGATCTACTTCAGCGTATTTTGCGTACCGATCGCCGCAAGTACAAATACAAAGGTCACAACCTCCGCAATTTTCGCAGAGCATATCTTTAATTACTTTGGTTTTGCAGTGTGGGCACAACACTTCGGAAACATCTTCTGAACAAGTGCAACAAAATCCGCAACAACTACAAGAGAAACAGTAATCGGTTTCTAGTGGATGAAAACCGCATTCTTTACAAACGTAATCTTCTAAAGAGTCGTTGTCTCCTGTATAGACTTCACCGATATAGCGATATGAATTATCCTCTTCCATGAACTACCCCCTTACTTGGTTTCTCTCAATCTCGCAGACCCGACATTTAGAACAAGCTTTACAGCAAGAGCAAAGCTCGGTCTGCTTAACAAGTTCTAAACATACACTGCACTGAACAAGTGATATCCGACAATCGCAATGTTTTTTACACTGATTGCATTTTAAACAGAAATCACCGGGGCGTACCATATTGCCACAATCATGACAATAGAATCCGCTATCAATATCCTGTCCTAGTGTCCGTATATATGCCATTTTTCCTCCTTTTTTATTCGTGATTTTTATCTAAGCTGATTTCAAAGATCGAATAGCCAAGCCATGCGCCAAACCATATCAAATATTTTAAGCTTTGTCCAGATGTAGATTTTTCAAAAATCCCCCGCGATTGCAAGGGATGTTTTTATAACAAAAAATAAGTTCTTGTATTTTTTACGGAGAAAAGAGATTTGACTAATTGGATAGATTCTTTCGGAGAATACAAAAACTTAATCAGTTAATGTACTAATAATTCCAGATTTAATTTGATCAGATAAGAAAGAATCAGAAATGTTTGCTAGACGATCAAGACGCGCTTTACGATCCAAGCCGGTCAATAGATGGGGTTGGCTTTTGTTGATTTGTATGGGGAATAGATAAACATTAGATCCGTTGGGTGATAAGACAAGGCCAGTGACAAGGCCGTAGTTTGTTTCTACGGACCAATCTTGATCAAAAATGAAATTGCCAAGAGAGTAGATAATGGGGCGGTTTTTATAAACTTCCACGGATTGCATCCAGTGCGCATGACCACCGATAACAGCATCAACACCGAGATCGACGAACCAGTGAGCCAACTCCACTTGAGCCATTGTGGGATTGGATTGATATTCATTGCCCCAATGTATGTTAACGATAACATAGCGAGCTTGCTCATAAGCGGATTTAACCGCAAATTCGGCATCAGCTTTATTGAGTGGATTATCGGTATTGTTAAAACCCAATAAAGCGACTTTTTGACCACGGCTTTCGATTATGGCGAGTGATGATACCACATCATCTTTTACTTGATCGCCAAAGACTGTTACTCCGGCTTGTGTTAAAAGTTTGCGCGACTCATCAGCGCCGGCGCGACCTTGATCGAGAGTGTGATTATTAGCTTGCGAGACGGCCGTAATGCCAATATCTTTCAAGATGGATGCGTAGGCCGGATCAAACATAAAATCAACTTCTCCTTTATCTGGCGCCATACGACGAGATGTAACAGGGCCTTCAAGATTGGCTATAATAGCATCTTGTCCGTACATGAAGCGATTTTCCTTTCCTTTTATTTTAGCAAAAGGATAAGCAAGATCTCCGGATTTTTTACTACGCGCAAACACATTGCGATCAAGCATTATATCGCCTAAAAATAGCAATGTAACTTTTTCTTGCTGGGCTATGGTACCGGGCGCAAATGATGCAAAGATATGCGATGCGGATTCTGTGGCAACCGAGGCTTTGGCCAAGCGCAATGAATTGATATGATCGATTATCTCAACCGAACCCAAACCCAAATCACGCGCGATTTTGAGAGCGATCGCTAAAACTGATGGCGAATCGAGCTCTATCTTATCAACTTCAAGATCAGCAAGACCGAGGATGATATCTTTTGCCAATTCATCATGAAAATCGGCGACTTCGGCTGATGGATAATGTGAAAAATCGACGGCAGAGATTAAAATCGACAGAGGATCGTTTGTGAGCTCGGCGGATAAAATGCCGGCAATGGTTTGGCGATCTGCGGGCGTACAACTTGCATTGACGATAATGGGAATGATTCTAACCTGCTCTCCGAAATTTTTTGTGATATAGGGAGCGAGCGCTTTATAAGATATTTCTTGAGCAAAGATGGAATTGTCTAAATTGAATAAAATTGAAGATGCTGTGAGACGGTCAATAATTTGGGGATTGATATTAATGCGTCCCGCATAAGTATCCCAGTTAGCATCAGAAATTGTTGCGCAGGTTTTGCTTTGCGAAAAATGATCAGGCATCAAAAAATATATGGTTTGAGCTTTGGGTGACGCTTTGAGCACATTGGCTATTTCGCGTGCGGATACCAAGTTATATGGAATTAAAATAATTCGAGATTGCGAATTGACAGCATAATTGCGCTCAAAAGCAAAAGCCGGATCAAGTAATTCAGGATCTTCGGGATCTAGCGACAGGGTTAGGTTAGACACTGGTGCGGTTTTAGATTTAGATAAGTAATTTTTTAAATTATGAGGTTCGCGTGCATTTTGTGTCTCAAGATTGAGATTTTGCGCCTGACTAAATACGTTTATTTGATTGTGAGATATGAAATAAAGAAAAATAGCGATAACTATAACGCTTAAAGCTAGGATGGCTGTAAATAACCAAAAATATTTTTTTATTATCATAATCTATCAACCTACTGGTAAATCTTTGAATTTTATCCGATTCTAGGGTTGGAGTATATCTTCAGTACGATCATCAATGGAAATTGTGATATTTTGTATTCCTGAAGCTTGTTTAACAGTCTCTTGGATTTGCTTACGAATGGCGCTGACACGACAAGAGCCGGAAACTTGATATTCAAGAAGATTTGAAAAATCAACCCGTAATCCGTTTGTTTGTTTGATTAACTTAGGCAAAGGGAGATATTCCGGTAAAGATGTGTAATAATCATTTTTAATCTCTAGAGGAGAAGGACCTTTAAGCAATTCATGAAGAGATATCAAGACAGGATCTCCGGCGACAACCATGCGCTCAACCGGAAAAACAACTTCGCACTCTTGCCCAACAGGAGCTTGCTTGGAATTGCCTAAATAGACCGTAACTTTTTGTGTTTCGTTCGTAAAAGTAACTGAGGCGATGGCTTTATGCGTATCCGAGCCATCTTTAGGACTCATTTCAAAAACCTCCAAACGACCGGATGATACGGTGGGAATATGATCAAAAAAAGCTGTAGCTTTGAAATCACCTGGAATGCCCATATCCGGACTATTTACCATTGCGTAACCATCAGAAATTTTATTGCCATTATTATCAATCAAACGCCAATTGATTACGTTTTCAAAAGCCGTAGTGGTTCCATAAAAAATAAATGGATTAGAAAGCTCTGTTGAAGAAGCAAGAACGAAAGATGTCAAATTGTCGGAACTTTTAAACTCTGGAAGAGAAAACGATTCTTTGGACTTTACACAAATTCCAATTGCGTTAGGATCGGAATAGTGAGGAACATAATCCGTACAATAATAGCCTTTTGGGCAAGTATAACCCATATTCGCGCTACATTCACAGTAAGTAACGCAAACTTCGTTGCACAACACTCCAGGAGGTTCATTGCGACAGATAGAACCACAATCATTCCAATGGCCTCCTCCGGATTCGCAAAGAACTTTATTGAGAACCGTTTCAGAATCAGCCTCGGTATTAATATTAGAATCAACGATATCCGGAGCTTGTTCTGATTCTTCGGACACGATGAAAGAAATAGGCTCGCCTACTTTGAGACGATTAATCTCGATATATAAATAACGTCCTAATAAAATAACTCCAACCAGAGCGGTTGAAGCCAAGGCAATTGTAAGAATTTTAACTACCGGTTTCATAATGATTTTTAATCTTGATTGTAATTTTAATCGATAATATTTCCGTTTATTAAGATAATGCCCTCAAGAACCCTACCCTGCAAAGGCACGGTGGACAAGGTTTTTTGTATCTGCTGTTTAGCTATGTTCCAAAAACAATCAATTTGATCTGGATCTTTAAGTCTAGCGGAAAAATCGGCGATATATCTGCCCTGTTCGTTTTTACCAATTCTTAATAGATCAACATTTGGCGGAATCATGGTAACTAATCCGGATTCAAGCTCTTCTTTATTTGGCCCTTTTAATAACTCTTGTATCGCGACCTGATAATAATCTAAATCATTCATTGTTGCAACAACCTTCCTTTTTACAGGAACTACATCGCTACAATTGCTTAAAAATGCGGGACGAAAATAAATCTCAACAGTTTGAGTTTCGGTTTGTAATTTTACTGGAATAATTACTTCCGTAGAATCTCCTACCGCCAATACACGCAATTCACCGGATTCGCTTTTGGGAATAACATTCATCCAATAAACGTCGTACATAGAGTTGTATGACGAAAGCAGGCCTGGAATGGTTCCTGATGCTATGATGTTTTCATATGCGTCAACCACGATCCAAGATCGATCTTCGGCAAAAGTTGAAGTTGCGGGTAAAGAAAAAGGATTGCTTAACGTATCACCAGAATTAACACCAAGCTCGAGATGACTCTCTGTTACAATGTTTCTGATATCTTGCTTAGTTGTTTCAATAGTTTCTTTGGATAAAACTTGATCATTGGAGACAATATTCTTCGCGCTGTAAAATTGATTGCCAAAATAAACGATAATCCAAACAGACGCAGTAAGTAAAAGAATTAATATAGTAAACGCGGATGCGCGCTTAATGGCAGGATTCATATTATTCTTGATTTGGCAAAACGATAATCATGACTTTGTTTCCCTCGGGCACATTGCCATTATTCCAATCATGCGCAGAATCGATAATATTTTGAAAACTGTAAAGATAATCTTGACCCAAACGTGTGCCCGGATCGCCGGTGATAAAACGATTATCGGCCGTATAGCCTTTTATGACCAGCATGTGATAATAAGGACCACCGTTTCTAAAATTGGGATTTTGTAAAGCTTTACCCCAAAAAGGCATGATAACCGGATAACCACGTGCTAAAACCGCTTGAATATCTTTGGGAGAAGATACGGGTAATACTCGAACATCTTTGTAATTATAATAATCACGAATGATTTGAGCTGTTTCATCAGCGGAAGTGTCTTTATAATCTCCTAAAATTTTATTTTGATAATCCACTAATTTTAATATTTCAGCATCGGCTTCGGCAACAGGGATTTTGCCTGTTCGTTTTTTATAAAAAGCATCAACCATGATCATGGAAGCCTCTTCGCAAGCCTCTTGATAAGGCATGCCCCAATTGGCATGAGGGGCTTGACTCATCCATGGAACATCAAGATTTAACTCAGCCGGAATCATAACATCGCCAACTAAAGGATCACTGGATTCAATTTGTTTTTGTGAATCTCCGGTTTGCGGACTTGATTCTAATTTGAAATTCTCACTTTCTGAAATACCTCCTTCAATATGCGACGGAGGACCGGCTGGAAGATCGGCCTTGATGCTCGAACTGTCACTTAATTGACTGTCTTGAAAAGCTACGGGAGGCGGTAAATCTGGACGCATGAAAAGTGTCCACTGATCACGAAGCCAATGACGCCCCAAATAAAGACTTCCAACGACAATCAATGCTACAATAATAATTGGCGCAACTTTTTTATTCATACTTGATAATGGTAGCAAATTATGAGGCTAATATCAATAAATTAAAAGACGCGGTTTAAGCGTCTTTTATCATAATAGATGCGTTTAATAATCATGCATTATTTTAGTGGTTCTATTGTTACCTGGGTCATGATATCGCCAATTGCAATCTTTTTAACAACATCCATGCCTGAAATAACACGACCAAAAATGCTATAAGCAGGATCCAAGGGATTATCGGCTAACATAATAAAAAATTGTGAACCATTTGTGTTTTTGCCGGCGTTAGCCATGGCCACTATCCCCTCTTTGTAAGAAAGTTTGACCGGATCATCCTCGAAACGATAACCAGGGCCACCTGTGCCATTACCCGATGGATCGCCACCTTGAATTACAAATCCTGGAACAACACGATGGAAAGTCAATCCATCATAAAATCCACGTTCGGTAAGATATACAAAATTAGAGGCGGCTTTGGGGCCTTCCTCGGGTAATAATTCAAAAACTATATCGCCTTTGGAGGTTTTGATACGAACTTGTTTATTGGCTGTTTTTTCAGTTGGGAGAATTCCGGGAAAAGCGAGTTTTTCTGAAGTTTGAGATTCCGGAGACATATGAGTTTGTTCGAGTTTAGTTGAGGTTGATTGAATTAAAGTATCTTGTTTAGTATTTTCATCAGTTGTATCAATAACTTTTCCGTTCATTGCTTCTTCAGTAGATGAAACAGAGGTTTTGCTTGTGTCAGAATCCACAACAGGAGCCTCGTCAGCTAATGTAGTTAATGATTTAGCAACAGGATCTTTGGTAACTTGATATTTATCAAGAGAGACCGGAGAATCGGTAAATCCGCATCCGGCGCCAATTAAGACTGCCATGAGAAGCAGAATAAAAAATGTAAGTCTGTATTTCATAGTAATCGCATCTTAACTTCCAAGACCTGGTCTGAAAAGTGGAAAACTTTATAATTATTAAAAATCAATTTGCTCGCGCAAATTATCTACGGCTTTAGATTCTGTGACCGCTACTTCTTTGGCATGACGAATCGCCAATAACTTCTTTCTTCTTTTAATCATCCAATCACGTAAAACGCTTTTTGCTTCAACGATTTTTTCAACTATGGGAGTGGCCACTTCTCCGCCCGGAATTACCTTTGATACCATTTCTATATATCTATCAACCAAAGCATCATTTTCTAAACCTTTTCTTATTTTTTCTTCAACATTAGAACCCTTTCTTTCTAAAACACCCATGTCTGTCATTAGCTTTGTAATCCAAGGATACATATTAATTATAGGGGAAGGCGCGTGTCGCGTGGCCAAAAACATATCTTGACCTTTTTCAGGTATGGCGTCCCATAAATCCCTAACTCCCTTCATGATAAGAGTATCATCAATGGTTTCCAAAAATTTATCAGCAACTTTTGTAAAAACCGCATCATTATCCAATTGTTCCATGATGAGATCGATATTCTCCTTATTAAGAATATCCTCCCCTGTGATGGTGGGATTAGTCTCTGGTGCGGATTTTGATTCTGATACGACTTCACCTTTTGGCAAATTTTTTATGAATTGATTATCTTGTGATTGTTTTTCAAAATTGTTCATATAATTTAAATTCAAAAAAATTATTTTTGAGAATAATCAGACAATCTCCCAAGGTAAATTTGAATCGCCGACTAAATTTTTTAAAGTTATTTGCCACATCATATCAGAATGCTTCCATGTATCTATGGCTTTTTGCAAATGAAATTCTATTGTTTGCGAATACGCGGAAAGATCATGACCTGATTCATTACGTGTCCAAATTTGAGATGGACGATCTTCACCGGGAAGATAAAGGAGACGTACCATAACTGCTCTTGAACCAGAGGACTTAAGAATTTGTTTGGCAACATGGCGAGCAATAATTGGAGCTATTACTTTGGCGTTATGCCAATCAAGTCCAGATGGATTGCTAATACCTGGTAAAGATAAACCATAAGGATGACAAATTAGGCCAGATTGGCCCAAAGCGGTTTGCAAACTATTGGATTCGACAGCTCCTAAAGAATTTACTGAAACCCTAATATTCTGCTTAGAAAATTGAGATTCAATAAGTTTAGTAATTTCTTGTCTTACAGTGCCCAAATCTTGCGCTCCGTGATCCAAACGGATTATGGCTAATGGATCTTTATCGTGAAAACAGGAAACAAAAACCGTGCCCACACGACTCATCCAAAACCATTCGGGATCCTGCCTGCGTTTGTCTTCCAAGGAAGCGACTATTTTATTAGCCAAATCTTGAGCGCGAGGAATTTGCGCCGTGACTTCAGTTGATGCGTAGCCAAAAGCGAAAACCGGATCAATACAAGTTTGACGAACATGCATAACTCGCTCGCTAGGAATTTTTTCGAGCGAGATAAACGGTTCAAGACCATCTGTAATGCCGTATTTGCCAAGAATACGACGCGTATATCCAGCAACATCAAAATCAGCTTCTGTGTGTAATTCACCTGAAATAAATAAAGCTCCGTGCCCTCCGGAAACTGAAAGACTTACGCGACTCTCGGGATCGCGTTTTAAATACTCATCAACTATTCCTGAAGCTATAATATCGCAAAGCTTGTTGGGCTCTGCTGGCAACAAACAATAACCGTTTTGCATATGCAAAAGATTAACCAATGAAATGAAGCGCGTCAATGCGGATTTGAGGCGAATTATTACAAATCATCAATTTCTCGCAAAAAGGAAATTTTCGGAAGTTCTTTTTTGGATTTAGCTGACTTCCAAACTGAAGTAACTTTTATATCATCGCTTGTTTTACGTTTCGTATCTCGAGTGTTGTGATAACGATTACCATAACTATCGAGTTCGATGACCGGCTCATCATAATTATATTCACGATCAAAATTTTCATCGCTCCATGAATCAGTAGAAGAGATTGCGGATGTCATGCGTCCAAGTTGTTCAAATTTGGTTAAGCGACTCGGTAATTCTTCTAAAAACATGGAAGGACGACAAAAATTCATCTCATCATAACCAATAACTTGCGGGTAGGATAAAAATAGGCAATTGCGCGCGCGAGTTGAAGCCACATAAAAAAGGCGACGCTCTTCTTCTATGGCTCCGTCCTCTTCGAGGGCGCGCGGAGATGGAAAATCTTTATTGGTAAGATGAATAATGAAAACCGTATCCCATTCCAAACCCTTAGCTTGATGAATAGTGGAAAGAATTAAGCGTTCTTCATTGCTTGTTACTCTTCCTAATCTTCCATTTTCCAAATTTTGTTCACGACGAAAGGAAGCATCATCCAAAGTTACATCTGCAAGAAAAGACGCGAGATCAGGATAAGCATCGGCAAAAATAGCAAGTTGTTCGAGATCCTCAAAACGATCACGCCAATCGGTATACTCTGCTTCCAAATAATTTTTATAATTTGTGGAATTAGCTATGACGCGCACCATGGCGCCCGGCGAAGCTTCATTCAGAGAAACGAAAATGCTTTGTATTTCGGTCCAACCCGTTTGACCGCGAACCGGAACGTTAATCTCGGCAAAAATGGAAGCAGTTTCTTTTGATGAAGATTTACGAATTTGCTCTAAAATTATGGATGTCGTGGTAGCGCCAATACCATTTTGCATTGTTAAAACACGAATCCAAGCTGATTCATCTTTGATGTTTATCCACAAACGCATATAGGATAAAACATCTTTGATATGCGCACGTTCGAAAAATTTTAGACCTCCGCGATATTCAAAAGGAATATCGCGTTTCATTAGCTCGAATTCTAAAACTTGCGAGTGGGATGATGCACGGAACAAGACCGCTATGTTAGCGAGCGCTAGGCCTTGAGATTTTAAAGCAAGAATTTTATCGACAATATAAGAAGCTTCTTGACGAGCAGAAGAGCAAGCAATAACCGTGGGTTTAACTCCTGGATCTTTGAGACCAACAAGATTTTTTTCAAACTGATTTTGATTAAAGCTTAAAGAAGCATTAGCTAAATCCAAAATCTGGGGAGTTGATCGGTAATTAGAAACTAATTTAAAAATATTGGTATTCGGCCAAGTATCCGGAAAAGATAAAATATTTTTTATATCTGCGCCTCGAAAGGCGTAAATTGATTGCGCATCATCCCCTACCACAAAAATATTTTTATGCTCTTTGCCCAATTCGCCAATAATACTGGCTTGCAAAGCATTAGTATCTTGATATTCATCAACAAGGATGTAACGAAAACGAGAACTGATTTGGTTTGCTATCGCGGATTGAGACTCCATAAGTTGCAACCAATTCCACAGCAAATCATCAAAATCCATGGCATTTGATTGTTGTTTGCGTTTTTGATATTCGGAACAGATCCATTCCATATCATTAACACAATCCATAAAATTGGGATGTTTTATTTCCACAGCCTCTTTAAATAAAGCGCCAGTATTGCGCGAATACGATAATACATTTCGCAAAATGGAAGGCGATGGAAAACGGCGAACCTTGGGATCGATTTTAGCATCTTTAAGCACTGCCTTCATAAGAGCTTTTGCGTCTGATTCATCAAGAATAGAGAAACTTGAAGTATATCCAATGGTTGACGCAAAAGAACGGAGCAAGCGATTAGCAATTGCATGAAAAGTGCCCCCCCAAACACCTTTAGCCCATGGCCCTACGAGCATGCTAATACGATCCAACATTTCACGAGCAGCCTTGTTAGTGAAAGTGAGAAGAAGAATAGAACTTGGCTCAACGCCTTGCTCTAAAAGATATGCTACGCGATAAGTCACGGTGCGAGTTTTACCTGATCCGGCGCCAGCCAAAACCAAACAAGGTCCATCGCCATGTAAAACCGCATCAAGCTGTTCTTGATTTAATTCTTTGGAATAATCAATTTGATGCATAAAATAATTAAGCTAATTTGATATCACAAAAGCGATCGAAGACTGGCCGAAGCATATCAAGACATCTCGGTTGACACAACAGTTGATAAATGGTAATTGACGAAAACAAATCCGGATAGATTTTTTATCCTGACAAAGATTGTTATTTGTGCGATAATTGACTCCGAAGGAGAAAAAAGTGAACCTAGAAATAGCAAAGATTGATTCGTACCTTAAAGAAAGATTGCCTGAAAAATATCAACAACGCAGTTATGCGGTAGCGGATTTGATGGTAATCGTGGCCGGAAAATACGGCCTTAATCCTTATGAGGCCAAGCTGGCTGGGTTATTGCATTTAATAGCCCGTCAATTGCGAGAAAAAGAAATGATCGCTTATTTAAACTCGCGCGAAATACGCTTAATGAGTAGATTGCCTGCGGAATACAAACGTGTATCATATCTAACAGGGCCAGCAAGCGCTTGGCTGGCTTTGGAAGAACTGGACCAGCGTTTGAACTCGTTGTTTAGAGGCATTCGCGAACATACTCTGCTTTTTAAAAAAACAACCATGTTGGCGCAATGCCTGTTTATATCCACGGTTTTGATCGATAAGCCAAACGAAGATATTCGCGCGGCAGTATTGATGCGAGAATTTTTGGCTGGTCGAGGCTACAAAGTACTCAGAGAGCTAAATAAAAGAGAAATCAGCACTTTGAATAAGACTAACATTCACCGGATCGCTCGTATCTCAAATCCGGATATAGACGATGTTTCTTAACCATCCCCTGTTTGGGGATTTTTAATTTATCTTAATGCACACATGCTACTGAATTAATCGATTTGAGTGTATGATATGGATGTATATTATTGACAAAAATCCTCAAATTAATCTAAAGTTTTTCTTAAAGAGGAGTTATCATGAACATCGAAAAATACAAAATCTATATAAGCGAACGCGTTGATCAAGCGCGCTACCAACATTCTTTAGATGTAATGGAAGCGATGCTTAGAGCTTCTACGATTTATAAACTTGATGCGAATCAAGCACAATTAACAGGGTTGTTGCATGATGCGGAAAAAAACTCTACAACAACCGACATGCTACAAACGATTCAAAGATATAATCCGATGCTTTTAAAAAATCTACCTAAATATTGTTATGTACCGACTTTTTTGCATGGAAGAGCGGCTGCTTGCACCTTGCTCCGTGATCTTAATATTAATGATCCGCAAATATTGGATGCCATAGCTAAACATGCCGGCGATGCGGATCTTTCCGAGTTGTCACTATTAGCGCGATGCATTCATGTGGCCGATGTGACGGCGCCAACAAACAAGTTCAAGGGTATGAAAAAACTATCTGATTTATTCTTCAGTGGAAAGCTTGATGAAGCACACCTGTTGCTAAGTCACTATCTCTTAGATTATTGTTTGGACTTGGGTATACCGATACATCCTGCTTGGAAAAAAAATAAGATGATTTTAATGGAACGCGTAGGACAAGTGCCCAATAACTTCTTTTCTCGCGACTAATCATCCCCTGCTTGGGGATTTTTTATTTCTTGCCAACAACCTTCTTTGAGATTACCTAATTTGATATTGCCTATTTGTGTGCGCAAAAGATCTTTGACGCGCAAATTGAGGTAGCCGAACATGCGACGTAATTGACGTTTTTTTCCTTCTGTTAAAATAATACGGAATTTACCATTTCCAAGATATGAGGCCTTCTTGGCTATCAAAAATTCACCTTCTCGCAAGATGCCTTTTTTAAAACAAAGCAGAATATCACGAGACCAAGCCTCTTCGATATTTGATCTGCTTCGATTGGATGATGAAATAATTTTTGTCTGAATAGATTTGGGTATGTCAATCACAACTTCATAAACTTTTTCGTGATGATAACGAGGATGAGTAATTTTTTGTGCATATTCGCCGTCATTAGTAAGGATAACTAGCCCACGGCTATTTTTATCCAAACGACCAACAATAAATAGACGCTTGTCCAGATTTACTAAATCAAAGATATTTTTTTCATTTTTGAAAAAACGATTGGTACAAGTGTAACCTTTGGGTTTGTTGAGTGCGATGTATATTTTTCGACCATTATCGACAAGCGGTTTGCCGTCGATCAATACAATGTCGCTATCCGTAACGCTTTGACCGATAACAGCGACCTTGCCGTTGACAACAACCAATCCTTCACGAATCAACTCTTCGGCTCGCCGGCGTGAACAATAGCCAGTCTCGGCAATAAATTTTTGGAGTCGCATTTCTTTGATCATGCATTATGAATTAAAAATTTTTAATTTAATGATATGGTTTATTCTCCGTATGCTTTCCAACGATTTAGTTTGTGCTCTTCGGCATTATGTCCGTAGTAAATATTACCAGCATCATCATGTAGGTAAAAATAATAATCATTATCAGCAGGATTAAGAGCCGCATCGAGTGCGTCTTTACTCGGATTGCAAATGGGGCCGGGCGGTAAACCAATGTTTTGATATGTATTATAAGGGGATGCGAATTCTAAATCTTCAAGTGTGGGTCTGGCCCGACCATGTCCTGTGACATAATTAACTGTTGCATCGGATTGCAAACGCATACCAATCTTGAGACGATTTAAGAAAATACGCGCAATTTGACGACGTTCTTCCGAATTGCGACCTTCTTTTTCAATAATAGATGCAAGGATAACAACCTCATGCAAAGTACGACCTTGAGAAGTAGCCTGCTCCGCAAAACCTTGAGTTTTGTTAGAAAACTCATTAAGCTGTTTTAAAACAATTCCCAAAGGAAGTTGATCTTTCCAAACGCGATAAGTATCCGGAAAAAGGTATCCTTCAAGTGAAGAACCCGAAGGCAAATCGCGTAAAAATTCATATCGCTCCTCCAATCCTTTGGAATACGAAAGGCTAATGCGCGTATCCCCCACCAAGGCTTTGATGGAAGTTGCGGAAACATTAAAAGCAACCAGTGAAGCTTGCCAATCATCAAGAGTTTCGCCTTCGATAAAACGCAATGTGATTTCTTCGCGCTTTGGACCGAGCGACAATTGACGAGCTATCTGACGATATGAGTTGCCCGGAATAATTTCGTATTCGCCCGGAAGAGCATGATTAGCATTTTTATCAATAAAAGCGTAAATACGATAACCAAATGTTGAAGAAATGATATTCTTATCATTCAAAATATTAGCAATATCTTGTACCGAAGAATCGGTGGGAATATTTATTGTTACAGTTTCTGACTCGGATACGCTAAAAAATGCTGATGGTAAAAACCAGGCCATAAAAATTCCACTAGCCAGTAAAATGACTCCGAGGATGTATAAGATTATGCGCATAAAAAATATTTGTTTTACAAACTAAAAATCGCTGAATAATTTACCAATACACTCTTACCAAAAAATTAAACTGTGCGAATTTTTTTCTTGGCTTTTCGCAAAGCTTGGTGACCAAAGCGTATTAACGCAAATGATAGCAAACCGAGAATGATTCCGCCAAAGATATCAGTAAAATAGTGGACGCCGACTGCTATCCTGCCAAGCATTACGCCAAACGCTATTAAAAACCCAATTCTACCTGCTTTTTTATTAGCATAATATAAAGCAACAGCCAAAGCCGTTGCAGCAGATGCATGAGTTGATGGAAAAGAAGTGGTTAAAGGCGCTGGGATAAGAGTTACCACTTCAGTAATAGCCAAAAAAGGTCTATCTCGTAAAAATAATATGGATAAAAGCTCCGAGCCGAACACAGCTAAGCCAAATGACCATAAAGCTTCTTTAACAGCATGCTTTTCTTGATTTGATCCATGAATCCAAAGCCAAAATAAAACCGGAATGAACAAAAATATCCAAGCGCGCGCCAAGGCTATGGCTATCCATTGCCCTATTGTGGACGCTATAAAGATATTATGAATAAAAATAACAATCTCGGCATCAAACATAATCGCAGTATATCATAAAATAATTGCAACTTATAACATTTGTAGCATTCATAGTATCTATACTAATTAGTTTAACAAAAATATTAAATAAAAACTTATCAAGAAAAATTTAAGCCATTATTGATGAGATTTTATTTTTAATCTTATTTAACTCATTGCTTTGGTTGGTATGGACAATATTTTGCAATCGGACAAGCAAGGCAACGAGGATTATGAGGTTTGCAGAATTGGCGACCAAATGGAACGAAAACGCGATTGATTGTATTCCAATGCTTTCTTGGGATAAGTTTTTGTAAATCTTTTTCTACATCATCGCGTTTTTGCGCTTTGGACCATTCTAAACGATGAGAAACGCGATAAACATGAGTATCAACAGCAATCGCCGGCGTATTGAATTCGTATGATAATACACAGCTAGCGGTTTTGCGCCCGACTCCGGGAAGAGTAATCAAATCTTCCATTGTTTCCGGAACTTTTCCATTAAAATCTTTAAGAATTTTTTGTGCTAAATTTTTTAATGCACGAGATTTTGTATGATAATAATTTATTGATTTTATGGATCTCTCAATATCAATAAGAGATGCTTTAGCAAGTTTGTGCCAAGTGGGAAATTTTTTTTTGAAAGTTGGATATATTTTTAAAACCTGCTCATCGCGAGTACGCGCAGAAAGGAGAGTTGCGATTAAAGTATCTCGCGGATTGCCAAGATCCACAGCGCCAGACTCAACATATAATTTGCTAAGAATTTTAAGAACTTTGAGATGCATAACAATAAACCATGATGATGAATGTTTATAATAAACTCAATAGATTTTTTGTAGAAATAAGTTAAGAGAAGTTTCAGTTTGCTTTTAACAAACTTTATTTTTTAGCTCCAACGAAATTTCTTTTAAATTAATGTTCTGCCTATCATTTCATCGGGTTGAGGAATGCCCATCAAGCGCAGAATAGTTGGTGCCACATCTGCAAGCATGCCAGCCGGAGGAGTCATACTTAAATCACCGCCAATAACATCACCGGTTGGAGCTTTCATACCTTCTAGTTGACGTCCAACAATTAAAAATGGAACCGGATTAGTGGAGTGCTCTTTATCTACTTCTCCAGTCGTTAAATTTACAAGCTCTTCAGAATTGCCATGATCGGCTGTAAGCAAAACTATACCCCCAACAGCAAGCGTAGCATCCACTATCCGACCAAGTTGTTTATCCATTGATTCATGGGCCTTAACTGTTGCCTCAAAATTTCCGGTATGAGCAACCATATCAGGGCTAGCGAAATTCGCTACAATAAAATCATATCCACCGTCGGCTATTTCTTTAATTATACGATCTGTTATTTGCACATTAGCCATTTCAGGAGCTTTATCGTAACTGGAAACACGGGGAGACGGAATAATCACTCTATCCTCACCCGGAAACTCTTCTTCAACCATGCCGTTCAAAAAGAAAGTTACGTGCGCATATTTTTCGGTTTCCGTGATATGCAATTGCCGTAAGCCTGCATCCGAGATAACTTTTGCCAAACAAGTTTCTACTGTTAACGGAGGATAGGCCACATCAACCGGAAAATCTTTTTCATATTCCATCATAGTAACCATATAAAAATTATTCATGGCTACTCTTTCGAATTTTTCAAATTCCGGAAGAGACAAAGCTTTAGTTATTTGACGAGCGCGATCTGGTCGATAGTTGAAGAAGATACAAGCATCATTGCTTTTGATGGTGGCAATAGGGTGACCGCTTTTTGTAATAACTGTTGGAACAAATTCTTCATCATAAACTCCTTTGGCATATGAAGCTTGGATGGCTTTTTTTGCTGAATCCGCATATTCTCCTACTCCTTTAACCATGGCATCATACATTTTTTGAATACGATCCCAACGATTATCGCGATCCATGGCATAATAACGACCCCCAAGAGTGGCGATTGTTCCGACTTTATATTCTTTAATTTTTGCTTCCAGTTCTTCGATAAAAGCTTCACCGCCGTTGTAGATAGTATCGCGACCATCCAAAAAAGCATGAATAGCCACTCTATTAAACTTATTACGCGCGCAAAAATCCAACAAAGAATATAAATGTTCGATATGAGCATGAACGCCACCTGGGGAGCATAAACCCATAAGATGCAAAGTACTTCCGTTTTTCTTACAATGTTCCAGTGCATTTAAAAAAGCCCTATTTTCAAAAAAAGTTCCATCTTCAATACTCATGGTAATACGAGGGAGACTCTGAAAAAATATGCGTCCAGCGCCAATGGTAAGGTGACCTACTTCGGAATTACCCATCTGCCCCCAAGACAAACCCACGGCTTCACCAGATGCTCGTAAAGTCATGGCCGGATAATTTTCGATAAGATTTTTATAAACTGGCATGTTAGCGCGAGTTACAGCATTGCCCTCGGTGTCCGGAGCAACGCCAAAACCATCGGCGATTAATAATACTATTGGTTTAGGTCTTTCCATATTTTTAATCACAAATAAGAGATTTACCCGTCATTTGCTTGGGTATCGGTTCGCGCATTAAATCCAAAATGGTTGGCGCTATATCTGCCAATGTTCCTTGACGCAAACGTTTTTTGATAACGGAAGATCCATAAAGAATAAACGGTACCGGATTAGCATTATGATGAGTATCGCCCATACTTTTACAATCACGATGATCATAAACTTCTTCAGCATTGCCATGATCGGCCGTGAGAATCAAAATGCTATTTGGATATTTGCTAATCGTTTTATCAATCGAAGTTAAAGCTTTATCAACAGCCTCACAAGCTTTAACCGTGGCTTTAAAATTACCTGTATGCGCAACCATGTCGGGATTGGCAAAATTTACACATATAAAATCATAATCCTTTTCTATGGAAGATTTAACAGCTTCCGCAATTTCTTTGGCGCGCATTTCAGGTTTTTCATCAAAAGTTATTACATTATGCGATGGTATGCGAATTCTGTCTTCACCGAATCTGGGATTATCATAACCACCATTAAAGAAGTAAGTTATATGCGCGTATTTCTCGGATTCAGCAATATAAATTTGCTTGCGCGAACGTAAAGCCTCGACCAAGGTAAATGATTGTTCACGATGAATAAAAGCTGAAGCAATATGATCCAGTTGCTTACCGAACTCTGTTAGTGTCACAAACAATAAATTGGGAATTTTATTTTCACGTTTAAATCCTGAATTTTTATTGCCATTAAAATATTTAGCCACAAACGGCTTAGCAAGTTGACGAGCGCGATCAGAGCGTAAATTCCAAAATATTACTGCGTCATTGGCTTTGATGTGTGTGCATTTATAATTGCAGTTAATTAATGTGGGTTTGATAAATTCATCGGTAATACCATTTTCATAAGCCTGCTCGATTGCTCTTGTGGCGCTTTCAGCGCGCAAACCCTTGCCGTGAACTAAAGCATCATAAACCATTTTAGTTCTATCCCAATTACGATTGCGATCCATGGCATAAAAACGACCGGATATTGAAATAATTTTGGCGTTCTTAGGTAGCTTGGACTCTAGTTGAGCCAGTAATTTTAAACCATGACAAGGAGGAGTATCGCGACCATCGGTAAACAAGTGTAAAAAAACTTCTTTTACTTTATTACGATACATTAAATTAGTTAAAGCAATAATATGATCGAGATTAGCATGGGCGCTTTGTGAATTTGTTAGCAAACCCATGAGATGTAACGAACTATTGTTGGTTTTTACATGTTTAATAACCTGCTTGAAGACCGGATTACGATTGAAAGACCCGTCAGCTATAGCTCGATTAACCATAAGTTTATCGGATAAAATGGGCCTGCCTGCGCCTATGGTTTGATGCCCGGCTTCGCTATTGCCGACTTCATGATCAGGCAACCCCACACACTCGCCATCAGCGCATAATTGAGTACTTGGATATTTGCGAAAAATATTTTTAAAATAAGGCATTTTAGCGTGATAAATAGCATTATTTTTAATTTTGCGAGAAATGCCAAAACCATCCAAAATTATCAAGATAATAAGACGACGCTCATTCAATTCAATGGATTTTTTGCATGGCATAAAAATAATTGGATATGATAAAAACCGACTATAAGATAATTGTATTGACCGATATTCGAATCATGTGAATAATAGTTTACAGTTAAAATCAAGATAAAACAAGTATTTTTTTGGCTTAACAAACAATAAATGATATGCCAGCCTGTTGACAATTGCTTTGTTGTTGGCTATTGACAAAAAACGATTTTTCTGCTAATTTAACATATCGTTTTTTCAAAAAACGAAAATTGAACATCGACAAAAACATGATTCATGTGACATAAACATGATCATATAAACAAAAAGGAGAGAAAGATGCCTTTTAATCCAAAAATGAACTTGGGATCTTTGGGATCATCTATTGGTGTTGGTGGCGAAGCTGAAGTTCCCGCACAAAAATCAACGCCTTCGCAGTCGCCTCCCAAGGAAACCAAAGCCGACTCGGTTGATGAAGCTTTGACGGACGCGTTGAGTAGCGCTGACCAAAAAAATCAAGAATTGCAGGAACGTGTTCAACAATTGTCCGAGGAATTACAAAACAAGGAGAAAGAATTAATAGAAGTTAAATCGCGAATTACGGAGCTTAAAGCAAAGAGCTCCGAAAAGAAAGATGACACATATGAGCTCTTAATTGCGGAGCGTGAAAGAGCAGAAAAATGCTGTGAGCTCTTAAAAGACGAGCTCGAGCAAGCTCGAGCGAATCTTGACGACTTGAGAACTCGCGCTGAGTTTCTCGAAATCGAAAAAATAGACTTAAAAGCAAAAATTAAAGACCTTGAAGATAATGCGCTACTTCCGGCTACAGATCATTCGGATCACTTAAAAAGAATCCAAGAATTCGAACAAGCGAATAATAAGCTAATCCAACAATTAAGTAAGGCGGAAAGATCGAATACCGAGCTTTTAGAGAAAATTAAACAGCTGAACGAAGAGGTAAGCAAACAACAAAATGATTTAAGTAAGGCCTCTGAAAAAGCACATCAGTCGGAACTTGATCTTTTAGAGGAGAAAAGGCAACGAGAGCAAGCAGAGGAAAAGATCCGGCTCTTTGAAAAGTTTTTGCAAAGTATTGATCCTGAGCCGGATGGTAACTCGGATCTTCGAAATGAACGCATAACTGATGCCTTTCAAAATGGAGTGGTAGAAAGAGTTAAAGTGGTTGAAAAATTACCGCTTGGGCTTATCGTATTCATTGTCTTAACCTCAATTTTAGCCGGAGGAATGCTCGGTTATACCATTCGTTCTTATACCGGCTTGCCAACAACTGAAACAGCGATGATATCTGTACCGCCACATGTGGCCTCTGCAGACGTACCGCCTAATGTTCAAACAGCTCTAGCAGGTCAAGTGACGGTGCTAGAAGATGCGGATAACGACATGAACCAATCTTCTGATACAGGGCCCGAGGGCGTGGAAGAAACTTGCTATCCGGCTAATTCGGAAACGATTAGGGTTTTACTTAATCAGAAAACCGAAGACAACACCGTGTTTGGCAAAGTTAATACAAGCGCTCTCAAGGGTGAAAGACGAATCACGTGCAATAAAGAGCTAAAATATGAGAACGGTCGCACGGATTTGTCAGAATGCGAAATTTGCGTACCCTACGGTCCGGGCGAATATTCGGTAGATCAAGAGCACCTAAAGGCCATTCTTGGCAGAGATGATCCTTCTTGCTACGACTATCGCCACGATGGTAATAGTCTGTGGACTAAGGACACGATCCATATATGGTGCGATAATACTCCGGAATATTCTGTCCCAGGGTTCTGTCGAGATGTTTCGAATTGCAAAATCGTTGTCCCTAATCTAAAAACTAAATGCGCAAAATGTGGCAACAATTAAAACTCTAACTTAAAAAAACTAAAAAGCCTCGAATATTACGCGAGGCTTTTAAATATTGTAATTTAAATTACTAACAATGCATAAGCTCAGATACATATGGCACTCCTTGGATAGGCAGGGAGTATGCAAATCAAACGTCTCGGATATCAAGTAAGGGGCTTTTGGAAACTTAACGATTATGCCATACGCTATACCCGTATGGTCACAGATGAAG
>CAZLVV010000014.1:0-26270 GCA_964563385.1 uncultured Gammaproteobacteria bacterium | reverse complement strand
CAATTCTTAACCCAAGAATACTCCAAAGAGTGCCATATGTGGTGGACGCGTACAAGATATTGACAATCATTAAAAAATATTCTATAAACTAATTGCACCTTTAAACTGATAGGCAGAGAAATAATCACCTGTTTCACATCTCCATTTCACATAACCAAAAAGTTAAGCGAGCTGAAGAAGTGAACACATGGCAAAAAAAGGAGTCCATATCATGGGGTAAAAATTCTAAATAAAAAACAAGTGCGTGGATCGCGTTCAGGTTCTTTACTTGTTTACCGCGAAATTTGTATTGATTACCGAGTGCATCGTACAGATCTATTAACGTATTCAATGCAAAATGGAAAATTGCACGTAGTCAATATTTGTCGACTTTCCGAGGAAAAAATTTGTGACTGTAATCGCGCACCTTCAAACTCATGGCTACAAAAACTATCAGCTATTTTTTTCCAACATCTACCTCGATTCAATCCTTCAAGTTGAAGGATTTTTTATTTGTCCATACACACAAAGATAAGAAGCAATAATGGCCGCTGTTTCAGCTCTTAAAACCAATGGACCCAATTCAACCATCAAAAAACTAAATCTTTGGGCATCTAAAACTTCATCCTCACTCCATCCCCCTTCCGGCCCAATCCAAACGCCAATTTTTTTCTTAAAACCTTGTGGAATTCCATCTCCTCTTTCTATCGTATGAAAAAATAAATTCACCAAATTGTCTTTAGAATGATTTAAGGCCATATGCCATTCCATTGGTTCATGAACATAAGGCACTATCCCCCTACCAGATTGTTCTGCCGCTTCTTTAGCTATGGTTCTTAAACGTTCAATTTTTACATTTTGTTTAACAGTTCTTTTAGAAAGCAATGGAATTATTTGTCGCACACCAATTTCTGTGGCTTTTTGTACGACTAAATCAAATAATTCACGTTTAATAATAGAACAATATAATACAATTTCTCTTTCAGGTTCATTATGCATTTCTGTAACTCTTTCCAATTGCAAAGATATCATTTTACTGTCTATCGATAAAATATTGGCTAATGCTTCACGATTTTTGCCATCACATAAAACAATCTTTTGCCCTGCCTGCAATCTTAAAACCTTAAATGCTTGATAAACAACATCTTTATCATATATATCTAACTCTGGCGCAGAAAGATCATAATTACCAATAAATCTATGTAATTTCATAAATATAACTTACCATCTTAAGACGATAATAAGCAAGCAAAAAAAACAAACTCCCCACTCCCAAACTCTTGATCAAAAACTATTTTTTCCCAAAAAAGAAAAATAAATCATAATAACAAATTATTTTACATTAAGTTTTCCTTTTTTATTAAAAAATTTCACCAATTCTATTAATTCTAATAAAAAACGGGCCGTCTTGCGCCCTAAAATTTTAAAAAATTGTGGCGTGACAGCCCGAGAGGTCGGGGTGCGGGTCGAAATCGTGAGAGGTTGAATCCAGACAAAGCTGGTCAAAAAACGAAAGAGCGTACCTCTCAAAATGTGGACACTTGCATATTCCCCACCTTTATATAAACCGCTGGTTCATCCCAACCCTAGCAGGCACTCCGAAACTCATAAAAGAGTTTCATATAAGGAGTTTGCTTGTGTTGCGTACCAGATCAATAGCTTCGAGCGAGCCTCAAAAACATTGACCTGGTACGCTATATTTTATTTTTGATTTTTGATTTCTGTATACTCTGTTAATAGACAGAGCGGGGTCGAGATAATCCATGTAATGGACTTTCATAAAAAATTATGAAAACCCATCTTTTTTTAGCGGTTGTAAAATGAACTATGAGGTAAACAGGCGATTTTGCCACCAGCAAGCAACCATGAGCAAGCTTGCTTGTGCCTTATACGACACAAAAAGAAAATCAAAACTTCTATTTATGAAGCAGGATCTTTAAAGAACAAAAGTACAATTTACAAATTCAACTGTGTATAATTATTATATCTTAAAATCTACAACTTATCAAGAGTAAAATATATATGTAAACAAAAGAAATAAATGTATTTAAAGTTATCAACAATATGTGGACAAATTAATATCCACAAACAACCAATTTCCCATCTCTATTTACAAACAATAGTTCTTGCCATTTAACAAAACAAATGTCAATCCACGAACATAAATTTTGAAGACTATTATAATCCAACCGAGCTAAAATTTTACCAGAGCATGTCAAATCGCTGAC
This sequence comes from uncultured Gammaproteobacteria bacterium, assembly GCA_964563385.1. Taxonomy (GTDB): domain Bacteria; phylum Patescibacteriota; class Patescibacteriia; order 2-12-FULL-60-25; family 2-12-FULL-60-25; genus MWCR01. The sequence goes on along the minus strand of CAZLVV010000014.1, from coordinate 24,063 downwards.
ATCATTTATATTTTTCATATTCAAAGTAGAATCTTCGGTTGTTAAATCAGTAGTTGTGATTTTATCCGCATCTAAAGACACAAGCGTGCTTGTTGCCCGATTTATTAAATACAATCTCTGTACATGCTCTCCATCAGGCAAAGTATAGTCAATCTTCGTGCCTAAATTGTCAGGATAAGTAGTAGTAGCCATAACAAAATCACGCTGATTTAAATAAAATAATTTTAAATTCGTATTTTCTTTGGATAAATCCCACTCCAACAAAGAATAATCTTTATTTAAATCAAAATACAAACCCTGATAAGCAAAATAATTTAATAAAACTGACTTCTGGATTGACGGGATAGTTGCAAAGCTATTCAAGTTCTTATTATTTTGGACAAAATCAACAGCATCAAAATCTTCTAGTATAAAAAAATCCGTTTGCCATTCATTATCGATTATGTTACCAGAAATTATATCTGGTAAATCTTCAATTAAAGCATTACGAAAAGAAAATATACGTTTAACATCTAAACTTAGCCAAATTTGTTGATTAATTAACTGCCAAGGCCAACCAAAAATCTTATATGGTGTTTGATAATCAATCTCCGAAACAGAAGCCGTAGTATTTATCTGCCAAATTGATCTATCAGAAAACAAAGCGTCTATAAAAGAAAGCCTAATAGCGTACGATTCAAATTTCCCGTCTATTTCATTATTTATCATGCCTGCCAAAGTAGGCATTGGTTTATTCAACTGTTGCACCTGTTTCCACTCTAAAGGGACTCCTTTTACAGACAAAACTTTATTGGCCGGTAAAATAATTTTTACTACCGTATTACGAGGAATTGGTATTTGTGAAAAAAACCATAACCAAATTACGAATATCAATCCAAAAATAACCAAAAATCCTGCCAACACTGCAAAAATTTTGGGCCAAATTGTTCCGCTTGTTGCTTTGCCGTATGAAAGTATTGGCGATCCACGAAAAGATGAATCGTAAATGAAAGGATTAAAACTCACAAATTTATTTCAAAAGGGTCATCAGAAGTGGGACGAGATTTGTTAAAGCCTTTATCAAAAGATTTTCTCGAACCATTGTCATGATGACCATCATTACCATGTGAAGATCTTCCATGTCCGCCATTATGCTTCGGATATCTAAGACTCGCGCCTGATCCACGATCCTGCGAATGCGCATCAGCTTTATAATTCGGATTAGCTCGTTTAATTGATAAATTAACACGACCCATGGAATCAATTTCGTAAACCTTAACCGTTACCTCATCACCAATATTAACCACATCGGTTACTTTATTAACTCGATATGGCGCCAATTCGCTCACATGCACCATACCTTCTTTGCCCGGCAAAACCTCCACAAAAGCGCCAAAATCCATTATTCGAGTTACTTTACCTGTAAAAATCTCGCCAACTTGTAATTCACGAGTCAAATCCAAAATCATCTTCTTAGCTTTTTCCATACCTTCTGCTGAAACCGAAGTTATATAAACAGAACCATCATCTTCTATATCAATTTCAACTCCAGTTTGAGCTATAATTTCATTAATCATTTTACCTCCTGGGCCAATAACTTCTCTAATTTGATCAGGATGGATATGCATTGTATCAATTCTCGGCGCATACTTAGAAAGTTCAGTACGAGGTTCAGCAATACTAGCCTGCACAACATCTAAAACCTTAAGGCGCGCCAAATAAGCTTTTTCAAATGCTTCTTTCACAATTTCCAAAGGCAAGCCTTGAGTTTTAGTATCCATTTGAATCGCTGTAATACCATCCCTAGTACCAGCAACCTTAAAATCCATACCTCCTTCTCCATCTTCCAAATCTTGAATATCAGTTATTACTTTCCAGCGATTTTCTACTTCTTTTGAAGCAACTCCAATAGCAATGCCCGCAACCGGAGCTTTGATCGGAACCCCTGCATCCATTAAAGCTAAAGATGAGGCCGTCGCCGAACCCATAGAAGATGATCCATTAGAACCCAATACTTCGGATACAACGCGAATTGTGTATGGAAAATCTTCTTTATTAGGTATAACCGGAATCAAAGCGCGTTCTGCTAAGCCTCCATGGCCAATCTCTCTACGCCCTGGACCGCGATTGCTTTTGGTTTCACTCACAGCATATGATGGAAAATTGTAATGATGAAAAAATCTACGCGTGGTTTTAAATTCCATGGTATCAATATGCTGTTCCATGCCCGGGCCACCCAATGTAACCAAAGACAAAACTTGTGTTTGTCCACGCATAAACAAACCCGATCCATGCGTACGAGGCATTAAACTCACATCCGCATACAAAGCGCGAACTTCATCAATAGCGCGACCATCCGCGCGCTTACCTTGATCCAAAATCAAATCCGTCACAGCCATATCAACAAATTCATCAACAACTTCCATCGCTATTTTACGCTTGTCTTTGCCAATCTCTTGAGAAATCAAATAAGCTTCCAAATCTTCTTTTAATTTTCCAACCGCTTTTTTTCTATCATTTTTAGATTTTAATGGCTCAGCAAATAATTGATTTTTTTCACCATTTAAAAATTCCCACGCCTTGGCTTTCAATTCATCCACCTCTTTTTGAGCCATTGCTTGTTCTTCGGATTTGGGAGTAAATAAATCAACTTTAACCTTACCATGTTCAGCTGTAATTTTTTTAATCAATTCAATTACTGGCGCAAAATTCTCTTGCGCAAAAACTATAGCATTATAAGCCTCTTCTTCTTTGATGATATTTGTACCAGCCTCAAGCATTATGGTCTTGCCATTTACTCCGGCAACAACAATCTCCATACCGCCTTCCTCTACTTCTTTATAGGTGGCATTTAAAATAAAACCATTCGCATTCTTGCCAATTCTAGCCACAGCAATGGGACCATTCCAAGGAATATCAGATAACATTAAAGCGCAAGAAGAACCAATCAAACCAATAATATCAGCATCATTTTCACCATCATGACTTAAAACCGTGGTCACAACCGCAACTTCATTACGCATATTTTGATTAAATAAAGGACGCAAAGCTCTATCAATCAATCTTCCCGACAAAACAGCTTCATCGGTTGGCCTGCCTTCACGTTTTATATAACGCGAACCTTTAATTTTCCCAGAAGCATAAAATTTTTCTTCATAATCAACTTGCAAAGGAAAAAAATCCAAGCCTTCACGAATTCCACCCATAGTAGCTGTGCATAAAACAACCGTATCGCCATATCTCACCGTACAAGATCCATTAGCTTGTTGCGCTAGTAAATCAATTCCAATAGTCAAGGTTCTTCCACCCCATTCTATCGAATATTCTTTCTGATTTTTCATAAATACTTACAGTGCAAATTACGAATCCACACGAATTACAAATCGGTTAGTGATTTGAGATTCCATTTGCATTGTTTGTCCTGAAACCCAATCCGCGCCACAGATCCATGTCTCAGGACAAACTAATTATTTTTAATTATTTTATTAAACAATTTATTACATGTTGCATACCATATAAAAAATTTGGCGCGTTCTTATGATGGCATATATATTATGGAAAGTCAAACCTAAAAACGATCGTTATTTGATCGTTTTTTATTATATTTACTATAATTTCCTAGCTTTACTTGGCAAAATTTTGTATAGCCTTCACAACTTTAGAATCAGATTTTAAATTTTCAATAAATAATATATGATCGCGATTCAATTCCATATAATCTTCCGGACCATGCAACTCATTGCCTAATTTTATCAACTTAATATCTTGTTGAGTTTCTAAATTCGCTCCAGTATTAACCCCTCTATCTGATTGCAAATAATATATATCCGTCAAAATAACTTCATTATCAGATTTAGCTTGCACAATGCCAAAATAAACCTGACCATTAGTTAAAAACACAGCCTGCCTTCCATTAGGTTTATATTCATCTTTTTTATTATCAAAAAAAAGACATCCTCTCCAAACCAACAAAGTTAGCACTGAAGCCAATACCGCTCCCATTAAAAAAGGTTTCCATTGCATTTGCAATAATTTTTCTGTTTTTGACATAGCTAATATATTATAGCACAAAAAAACACGAATCGTAACTCTTATGTTTATAATATTTTAACATTTATATGAATTTAAAAATTTGCTTAATATTAATTTAGTCTAAAACTATTTATTAAAATATAAAAAACTTAGTACTTAATTTTAAAACCCTTCTCTAGTTTTAAGAGAAGGGTAAAAAAATTATAAAATTAAATTTAATAGATATTATTCCACTATTTCACTATCCGCCTCAAAATCATTTTCCGTATCCGAGATAGTTTCAATCTCTTCTTCAGATTGATCAGCAGACTCTATTTCTGGTTCTATTGCTTCATCCATAGGATCAGTAACAATTTCTTCCTCAACAATCTCTTCAGTTTGTTCCGGCGCTACAGTTTGTCCATTCGAATTGATATCGCTTTCCAACTTAGAGCTACCCATATCTGTCATTTCAATATCCAAAGTGGTGCCATTGCTAACAAACACCTTGGCTTCGCAATTGCCAAATGCATGCCAATTAAAGATTGTATCTTTATACTGAATAGGATCAATAACAATGTCAAAGCCAGTTAGTGAAACATTTTCCACTCCATAATCCATGCGCCTAACACCATAAGGAGTAACCGTAACAATCGGCAATTCATCATAAGGCATCTCAAAAGAAACCTTTACCTTATTTTCACCAGCTAAAATCAAAGCCTGTCCAACAGCATCTCTGCTCAACGCCACATGATTCATAATTGTTACATTGCCCTCAAAAACAGCGCTTCCCACAGCCAAATCAGTCACTTCCAAATTACTACCTCCCCCTTGCAAAGAAGTGCCAGCGATAGATGAGTGCATATTGCTCTTATCAAATGACTCAAAGAACACAGAAATCTTTTTATGCTTTACTCCATTAATTTCAGAAGTAACATTTGACCAATCTATTGATTCCGCGGCCTTGGCCACAATATGGCTAACAATAAACTCGCCTGTATCTTTTTGCGCATGACCCACAACATCCGAAGAAATAAGATAGTTGCCAATATTTATATTTTCACCTTTATCAGCCACCCAAACCTCACCATTACCCACGGCCATTATCAAATGAGGATTGGATGCGTCATAAGCCTGACTAGGTTCCTGCAAGGCCAAATACGAACCCATGACTTTAGAATCATTAACAATGGCGGTTTTGGAAACACCGTAAACGATTTCGGATTGAGTATTATCATGCAAATAACGATTATCGCCTGTTAAAGATACTAACATGCCATATTCCATTGTTTCATTAGTCCAAGCATAGTGAGATCCTGTAAATGCATTATATGAAACCGTATTACCAGAAACCGAGATGGTCCCTTCTTCAGTGCCATCTTGGCGCAACGAGATAATTGTTCCGTCATTTCCAGTTCGATTAAATACAGCCACCGTATTACCATATTGTGTAACATCAAAACGTGCGATCGGAGCGCTAGTACCAATACCCACACGATTTCTAAGAGCATCCGTATATAACAAATGAGTTTCCGTACCTCCTTCAACCCTTAAACCTACCCCAGCCACACCGCCTTCATTGATTACAAGTCCTGAATTTGTAAATAAACCAATTCTAGTATCTTCATTTCTAAATTCAATTGCACCTCCATCACCCGTGTTATTAAAATCCCAAATCATGAGATTAGTACCATACGGTGAATAAACTCTATGTTCAATTTTTCCCCAACCTTCCAAGCGCAAATAATCATAATCCGCATTTAAACCGGAATTTGTATTTCCTATATGAAGCTTAGATAATGGAGATGATTGATCAAAGCCAACATTTCCACCGTCAGACTCCACAAAAAAAGCATGTGTATTATTATTGCTTTCCACGCGGAAATTAACAAAATCATCACCATTGTCATTAATAATTAATCCTCCATGAGTAAACCTAGCCAATTGCACGGCTTCATTCATAACAATTAAAGCCCCGCCATCACCGCTAGAATTAACATCCCAATAAGTAGCATTTTCACCAGCATTAAAATATATTTCACTTTGGATACCAGGACTATTACTAGCTTGGAATTTTAACAAACTGGCCTTGGACAATGAATTATCTTCAACAATTTGCAACTTAGAATCAGGGTTGGCCGTACCAATTCCCAATGAACCTTTGGAATTGAGTACAAAAGGAGTGGTATCACCAACTTCATCAGTTATATATAAAGAATCACCTGTTCCTGTGTTTTGTAAGCGAAAAGCTTTACCCGTAGAAGAGTGAAGTATGCTAAGACTATCTCCTGTGCCTTGATTTGATAAATAAATCAAATGACCTACACCGCTAGGTTTGTTAATATTTATCCCATACCTTCCTAAGGTATCATCAATATATATACCATTACCACCAGTTTTATTTTCAATGCGAATACCAGTTCCTTCATCGCCGGAATTTTGAACTTTTATACCATTTCCTGTGCTAGCATTAAGCAATACAAGACCATCATTAGCAGTATTATTATCCAACTGAATACCAATACCAGCATTTTGCCTCATATACATACCTACACCCGTACCTGATTGCGATAATACAATGCCAGTACCAGAACCCGAATTACTTAAAGAAATTCCTTGACTCGATCCGGAATAATCTATTTGCAAAGCTGTCCCATTACCCGCACCCGTAAGATACACCGGGCCCGAATCAACAGTTATTTGTCTACCGGCACCCGAACCTCCTCCATCATAAGCTTTATCCAACGTAATTAAATCTTGTGAAGCTAAAGCTTTCCAACCCGTGCCATTCCAGAAAAACGGAGTAGAAGAAGCCGTATTATAAATCATGGCGCCCGCTCGCAATCCACTAGCCGGATTCAAAGCATATTGACCCAACATAAACTGCGCGCTTAAACGAGCATCACCCAATACATCCAACTTATATGCAGGATTGGACGTTCCAAGACCAACTTTACCGGAATTTTCTTGCAAAATAACATAATCATCATCACCATTAACTCTTAGATGAATATTATCTTGAGGTGCATTATATATTTCAAATGCGCTTATTGCTTCATCAACTGAAAAATATGAACTGCCATGCACATTTAATCTATACAACGTGCTTGGAGAATTTGTACCAATGCCTACCGATCCATTAGTCAAAATCCTCATAGCTTCATTGCCTCCATTTCGAGCAATGGTCAAAGCCCCATTATTCGCTTGAGCCAAATCCCAAGTAGAAGTCCCAATATGTGTAACTCCAGCCCATAAATCCGACCAACGATTAGTGGTACTGCCCAAGGAATAAAGATTGGTGGTTGCAGGTAATAAGCTAGTAACAGCTCTACCTGTAAACGCAATAGTATCAGAAGTAGCGTCTCCCAAAACCGTATTACCCCCCACATTCAAGCTAACGCCTGCTAATAAATCCAAACTATCTGAATCCAATGTCATTCTGCTGACTGGAGCATTGTATCCTCCACCGACTTGGAATCTAACAAGTGAAGACGCGCCCACTGCACCAATTACTAAACTTTTATCCGTGGCCAAAACTCCATTATTCGCCCAAGAAGGAACCCAAAAGTTCGCTCCATATTTACCAAAATAAACATTATTAGTATAATCCGCCCCGCTACCCTTAAGCTCCAAAACAGCTCCAGCGTAATTATGAACATCATTGGTATTAACAGCTCTAAAGCCAGTTAAAGTGCTAGCGCTGTTATTGGTTACGCTAATTTGATATACAGCCGAATCGGTTGGCGACAACGCATTAGAATTTTTTTGCCAATGATTTGAATTAGCATCCGCCAAAGCCACCCAACCCGTAGTTGTTTCATCTCCAGTTTTTTTAATAAATAAACTACCATTAACAGAATCAATAGCTAAATCGCCTCTAGTTCCGGTAACAGCGCCTTGTGGATCAGAATTCACAATAAATTGACGATAACTACCAGCATTATTTTGATATGTGGCAATAGCTGTAGTCGAGGCTTCACTCGAATTAACATGTAACCTTGTACCCGGGCTAATCGTGCCAATACCCACTCTACCAGATTTAGCCGAGATATGAACACGAGGTATTCCGCTTGTATCCAAATTTAAATCATAGCCACTTTGAGCATCGATAGCTAAAAAATTATAACCATTAAAACCTGTTCTAATCACACCTCTTAACGCTCCATTTTCACGTAAATTTAATCCGCCTTCACCTCCATCTGCTCTATCATAATCAATTGTCAAATATGCATTTTCACCATTTTCCGAAGAAACTCTAATCTCCGAAGTTCTATCAGCGCCATGGGCGTGCAATAAAGCTAAAGGAGTGCTTGTGCCAATACCCAAATAACCATCAACACTCAATCTCATACTTTCCAAATTATTAGTTTTAAAAACCAAAGGTTGCCCATCTGTCGTACCCAAAAAATGCATAGCCGGATCGATACCAGTATTACCTGTTACATTCCAAGCAGTATGGTATAGATCGTTATAAGTTATAAGCTTATTCCATCTTGTGCCATCCCAAAGATGAGCCGTGGAATCTATTGATCTAAAAAGCATGGCTCCCGGTTCAACACCTGCATGGGGCAACAAATTACTTCTTCCCATTACCAATTGACTCGTAGCGCGAATAATTCCATTCACATCCAATCTATATTGAGGTTCATCTGAATTAATACCCACATTGCCCTCTGAATCAATTATCATTCTTGATGCCCAAGAACTATTCCAACTATTCCAATAATCAAAATTGATATTATTATCCTCATCAATACCAAATCTAGCTATATTACCACCATCTCTTTGAAAAGTTGTATAAGCAGAACCCTGAATACCCGGATTATGGCCATCAGTGGCTCGCAAAATAAGATTAGCGCTTCTTCCATTTGGAGGTAAAATACCGTTAAACTGACCTATTAACACATTACTTTTCACAGAAAGCATTTCTTCAGGATCATCTACTCCGATTCCAACATTACCATTAGTCAAAATCCTCATAGCTTCATTGCCTCCATTTTGAGCAATGGTAAAAGCTCCATTATCCGCTTGAGCCAAATCCCAAGTAGAGGTGCCGATATGCGTAACTCCAGCCCACAAATCCGACCAACGATTAGTAGTGTTACCCAAGGAATAAGCATTATTAGTACTCGGAATAATTGTTCCGGTTGAAGTCCCTCCCGCAAACTCAATCCAATTGGTGGTAATATTGCCAACATCGGTCACAGCTTGTAAATCACCAGTTCCTGATAAAGCCATCCAACCCGTATTTCCTACATCCGTGGTTTTTACATATAATTGTTCATCAACACCCACGCCATCCGTTCTAAAAAACAAACTTCCACTATATGCTGTAACATTGCCTTCAGGTGTGCTGGTTCCAACATGCATATAAATTTGGCTACTTAATTTCGGTCCCGGTACAATCAAGCCTAACGAGGGCACATTATAACTGGAAGTCATTATGCCTAAAGCGCCATAAGTCGGCGCACCTGTAATATTTAAAAGCATTTGATCTTTTGCAATATAAAAACTTGAATTTCTTGTACCTGCAGTTTGATAACCAAACTCAAGCGCCTCCATGGTATTATCCGCATACATGTATGCACCGGTACCATTTTCAGGATCTGCAGTATTATCCGTAAAATATAAACGACCTCCATAATCACCAAAATTCTCCATGGTTTGAAAAGCAATACCACCACCGTTAGAGGCGTTGGTCAAAGCCAAACTCGTCTCCCATTGATCTGTTCCAGGATTCACAATTTCTACAGGCGAGGATCCATCAAGTGTAAAAATTTGTCTTCCCGCACCCGCTCCGCCAAAATTATAAGCATCGTCCAAAGTTCCGCCTCCTGCGCCCGTACCCGTGGCAAAAGCAATCCATTGCGCGCCATCCCAAAAATAGGGAGATGAATCAGTGGTATTATAAACCATGGCGCCTGGGCGATAACCACTAACCGGCAAAACCGCATATTGACCCAATAAAAATTGTTCAGCAACCACAATATTTGTACCCGTGGCATTAACAAACAAAGCATCTCCGAAAACATTTAAATTTCCGGTAATGCCCAAATCCGCAGTACTGGTTCCGCCTGCAAACTGAATCCAATTGGTAGTTATATTACCGAGATCCGTAACTTGTTGAAAATCCAAAGCCGAAGAAGAGGCGCCAACTCCAATCAAAGTACCGTCCCAATAAAGATCGCCATTAACATTATAAAGCAAACCCGTTGTATCACCCGGAGCCGAAGTGGTGGCCATACGAATACTGCCATCATTTTCAACCACAAAAGCATTTTCTTTACTCGAGTTGCCCATACGAATCAATTCTCCGGAACCCAATTGTTTGCCCCAGAGCAAAGGATCAGAAGAAAAATATTGGCACAATGTAGCGCTTTCAAATGGGCATTTAGGAGTTACACAAACACAAGTATAATTTGATCCTCCATCCGTACAAGTACCACCAGCATCAACAACACAACTCCATGTACCCGTTAAATTTCCTTCGCCTATACAAGCACCCGAACGATAAGCTTCACAACCATTACCAACAGTTACTCCGGTCGCATCACAATCATAATAATTAGCATTACATCTAACATCCGCAGAATTACAAGTATTTCCGTAATGATTATTACCTCCCGTGGGATATGCGGTTACATTTTTTTGCGTTTCGCACTTGGAGTCACCCGTACAATCCAAGTGTGTAGACAAACAATCTCCACAAGTATAAGCGCTCGCGCCTTCTGATGCCCAATGCCCAGCTAAACAAGTGGTTAAACGGTTGTTGCCTCCGCCATAACAAGAAGCATCACGGTTACACCAAGCCGCGCCATTATTGTCACAAAAAGGCGTGCCAGCATCTGAAGTTGCAAAACAATTGATAACATATCCTCCTCCAACCAATGAAGCATATAAAGTAGCCGAATCAATCGAAACTGCCGGAGCCGAGATTGATGCCGTATTATAACATTGAGCAATTCCCGAGGTATCACCGCACATATTATTCGGCGCGCAATTTTGACCCGGAAAATTAGCCTGATCACTTTGCGGACAAGAAGCCGGATTAGCAACCCAATTTGCCGCAGCGTTTACTTTCGCTGGCATTAAAGTTACAGCGACAATCAAGATAAAAACAAACCCGAGCGCTAGCGCTTGAACTTGTTTAATCTTGATTTGTAATTTAGAGGAGTTCATATGTTTATTTTTGATTTTTAATTTGTTTTTTTTTAACTCGTAATAATTATCTGCAACAACTTATTTTTCTTGTTACCTGACAGTTATTTAACCATCCCATACCTCCACCATCCGGATCATATGCCCAAAAAGCGCCTAAATTGGTATTTAAATTAGAAGTATATCCCGCGCAATCATTGGAGTTAGCCGTATATCCAGGAGGACCTTCGGCTATCCAACCATAGGTATTAGCCACAAACAAAGCCGAAACATCAGTCAACGCAACAGTGGCAATAATTTCATCCGTACGGCAAAAATGACTACCCGGATATTCATTAGCGCAAATACTGTTAGCTGCCTGATAACCGATCTTACCTCCATAATTAAAAGCTCCATCATATGAACCAGTTGTCAAGCCCACAAACACAGATGAACTAGCCGACCCAAAAGATAGCATGGCATCAATAGCCTTTAACGCCGCTTGAACCGTGGTGGCATTAAAGTTAGCAAATTCATCAAATGTACCAATCAAATATGCGCCACTGGTTAATCCGTCTATTCCCGTAGCATTCAATTTAATACCATTAATTGACAAATCGCCCGTCACTTCCAAAGAAGCGGTAGATGTTCCGCCAGCAAATATAATCGAATTTGTGGTTGTGGATCCACGATCAGTCACGCTTTGCAAAGTATCCATTTCTGTCAACGTACCCGTGGCAAAAGCAATCCATTGCGTACCATCCCAAAAATAAGGAGACGAATCAGTGGTATTGTAAACCATAGCACCCGGACGATAACCGCTAACCGGCAAAACCGCATATTGACCCAATAAAAATTGTTCAGCTACCACAATATTTGTACCCGTGGCATTAATAAACAAAGCGTCTCCAAAAACATTTAAATTTCCAGTAATACCCAAATCCGCGGTACTAGTTCCTCCCGCAAACTCAATCCAATTGGTGGTAATGTTGCCAACATCGGTCACAGCTTGTAAATCACCAGCTCCTGCATTCGTACCCGTAGCAAAAGCAATCCACTGTGTGCCGTCCCAAAAATAAGGAGACGAATCAGTATTATTGTAAATCATGGATCCAGCTTGAGTACCCGTAGCAGGATTAACCGCATATTGTCCAAGCATAAATTGATCGCTGACACGAACGTCACCTGCTACATCCAAACGATACATGGGGGAAGAAGTTGACAAACCCACAAAAGCATTTTCGTCAACCCGTATAGCATCTTGATGATTATTTACATTTACCTGAAAAGTTTGCCGACTTAAACTCATCAAAGACTGATTACTAGAATAATACACAGCAAAACCTTCTTCCGGATTAAAGTTAAATATCAAGTCACCACCAAAAGCATTAAAAACATCAGTCGTGCTAATTTCGAAATGATCATACTCATCATTGATATTGTCAAAAATTTTCATATATCCACCCAACGAACTGTTGATAGTCACTAACGGTTCATCTGGGGTGGAGTCAATCCGCATAACCTCATTACCAGCCACATCAAATCTAATAATATCTTCATCTGGAAATTTTTCAACTTGAATTCCTGTATCAAAATCAGCATCCCACAAAGCGTTAGCTACAGTTCCTCCTGACATGGGAATCCACTGCGTACCATTCCAGAAAAATGGAGTAGAAGAAGCCGTATTATAAACCATGGATCCAGCTTGAGTGCCCGTAGCAGGATTAACCGCATATTGCCCAAGCATAAATTGAGCGGATACACGAGCATCTCCTACAACATCAAGACGATAAACTGGAGTTTCTGTACTTATACCTATATTTCCATTTCCCATAATACGCATTCTAACTAAAGTGTCATTGGTAAAATCAAAATAATTATCGCCTTCCGTAATAAAACCCGAACCATATGGACTGCTATAAATTTTGCCATACTGCGTACCATTATTCATAAAAGAGATATAGGCCGCATTCGATCCATTGTCATAATCAGAATTGATAATGATGCCCGCGTCTTCTCCATAACCATTTCCATCATCCGAATCAAGTGTCAACACCGCACCCCCATTTGATCCGCCCTGAACATGCAATAAAGTTAAAGGAGTGCTTGTGCCAATACCCAAATAACCATCACTACTCAATCTCATGCGTTCCGAATTACTAGTTTTAAAAATCAAAGGTTGTGCATCTAACGTACCCAAATAATCAATAGAAGGATCCGTTCCAGCATTTCCTGCTAATGACCAAAGCCTGCTTAAATTTTTAAGACTAGCAAATCTTTGCCAACTAGTTCCATCCCAATAATAAGGTGAGCTATCAAATCCTTGCCACAACATGGCTCCAGCTTGAGCACCCGTAACAGGCAAAAGCATGCTACTACCCATAATTAATTGTCCTCTAGAACGAGTAATACCATTCACATCTAATTGGTACATCGGCGAAGAAGAATTTATACCAATATTCCCAGAAGTAGCTATTATAAAATGATCAGTTAAACCATTGTTAATACTAAAATTTTGATCCACATCTTGACCCAACCACCAGTTCCAATCACCAACTGACAGCCATTCCGTATAAATCTCACCCCAACGTTTATCCAAAGATCCAAGATTTTGAGTAATATCATCAGAAGGTAAAATATCTCCTGTAGTTGTTCCTCCCGCAAACTCAATCCAATTGGTAGTGATATTGCCGTTATCCGTAACCAACTGCAAATCCATGGCATATAAAGTAGAAGATACGGTGGTAATAGCCGTATCCAAATCAAATAATGCCGCTTGTACTGTAGTGGCATTAGAATTAACGAATTCATCAAAAACACCAATTAAATATGCGCCCGATGTTTGATTATTTGTGCCCACCGAATCCAATCTAATGGCTCCAATAGCCAAATATTGAGTCAGATTTAGTGATGTGCCGGTAGCCACAGTAAATGCAACTTGTTGCAAAGTGGAAGTGCCGTTAATAAATAAACCGGCTCCCGTAAAAGTGCCGGAGGCAATATTAAAATTTAAATTATTATCCAAAGCCAATAATTGATTAGCTGTAGCGGTTGATGTGGCTTCAAATCCATTTAATCTATAAGCATTTAAAGAATATGGGTGAGATGAAAGTTGTACCCTTGGTGATGCTTCGGCATCAGCTCCTATTTTAACTCCCACATACATGATTTCACTAAAATCCAAATAAGAAGGAAAAGGTGAGCATGAACCCAATTTAAGGAAAAAATAACCTTTGGAATCAGGAGTAATCATAGAGCAAGCGCCCGAAACCTGATCATATACTTCTTTCCAAACCAAAGGCCCAGCTTGCGCTGGAGCATCTCCAGGTGATCCGTTGGTTGGATGCAGATAAAAAGAGAGTTGGATAGCTGTAGTTGAAGTAACAGGCAGTCCTCCCGGAGTCAACAGTCTGCTTTGATAATTGATAGTTTGAGGGATAACAGCTTGAGCATCCTGAATATCAAAAAAAGACATGAATGCAAAAAACGCTATCATGACTCCAGCCAAAGCAATGCGCGCACGAATGCACGACTTAATAGAAAGAAACATATTGATTTTTATTTTTATACCCAAAACAGCTAATTTGACCTATTTCAGGCACATTTAAATTATATCGATAAAAACACAAATATTATAAAACCGCTAATCATAGCGATTTTATTAGCTTATCTTCCATGAAGATAAGCTGTGGATAATAATCATTTTCTAAACTCCAAAACTTTCATTCTATTAATCACAATACTCAATAATAAAAACCGCTAATTATAGCGATTTTTTATATTTTATATAATTGATTGTATTATTATTAAACCCTTTAAGAATTATTTAATCGCTTTCCAAATACCATCTTCAATGGTTAAAAAATATGTAATCATTTCTTGAGATCTTTGTAAGTCCACCTGTATTGCCTTGGGCAATAGCAAAGAGTATTTATCCAAAACCACCTCTTCTCTTTTATTAATATTTTTGACAGTTATCTGCTGATTAGACAAATCCGACCTATCAAAATTTTGTATAAATCCTTTAATAAAATCCTCTTCCTTCAAATTATTTATTAATTTTTCCGGTAATTGTTGATAAATTCTATCAATTTGACCGCTTGCTTCAAAATCCACAACACTAATTAACGCATTTATCATATCCGGACTCAAATAAATATCCATTGCTCCTTGTTCATCTAAGCTAATTTTTTTATTAACCGCTTTTTTAAATTGCGGATGTGTAATAACAATTCCCTCATCTTCAGGAATTTGGCTAAAAACATACGCTCCTCCATCTTGAATCCGAATATTTACATCACCTGCTGATAAATCAGCTCCAATCAACGCCAAATTCGTAACCGGATCAACTACCAAACCTCTTACATCAATTAATTTTGCTGGAATCTTGGTTACCTGTTCATCTTGAGTATTATTAAAATTTAAATTATTAATCGCATTATCTCGATGCATCAAACTCGTTTGATAAGCCAATTTCGCAAAAATACCCATTGCCAATAAAGATATTAAAACGATAATCAAAGTAACTTTTTTTTGTTTTTCTTCCAATTTTTTCTTATTCAATTTAGTTTTAACCATCAATCTTAAATTATTCAAAGCCAAAATAAGCACTAATAAAGTAAGAATAGCCGCCGGATAAAGAAAAAAATCATAATTTTTAACAACCGTCAATTTATTAATTACTTGCGAGCTAGACGGAGCATTAAACAATGCCAAATCCTGTTGTTGTCCATCTTCGGTTTCCACAATTATTTTATGCAAGCCAGGTGGAAGATCTTGAGGAATTGCCACTTCCCAATTACCCTGTGCATCACTTTCCAAATTCATTATGGCTTTTGGTTGATTGCTTTGTATTTCCATATTTTCTATATTAGTAAATATATAGCTTAAGTTTGGTATTAGGTTCAGCAAAACCTTTAACTTTAATAAGATCAGCCTGTTTTTCAATCGTCTTTATTTTTAAACTTTGAACAAATGAACCAATCGCATCCTCTGCCGACTCAACAAATTCTTTTATAATTCTAGTAACAACAGTCGGTTGTTCTATTTGATTCGCTCCAGCGGTTATATCATCTGATTCAGTTGTTGGAGGTAAACAAATTGAAGGATCAACAATGGTTTTTACCCCAGCAAACATGGGTGCCATTTTTACTTCATATCCATATACTTCTTGACCGTTAGAAACAATAACTGGTCTAAAACGATACAAAAGCCCAATGGTTAAACCATCTATCTGTACCGAATGATAAGTACTGTTATTATTATACTGTTGAGTTGAATTAGCATATCCATAATTAGGAGCCTGACCAATATCCGTATGATCAAATTCATCATACACAACTCTGGATGTAGCAGGCACATTACTTAACCACGAAATCAAAACCGAATCTTCATCAATTTGAATCGCAGATATTGAACTCATACTGACTGTAAGCAATGGATACAAACCCGGAGAACCACCGCTCCCTTGAGTCGCCACAGTTGGGCAATTAGCGATACACATTGAGCCATTCCAAGTAGTGTTAGTCCCACAAGAAGATGGTCCCGCTATGCCCTCATATTGACAAGTCGCGCTACATCCGTCTCCATTCACTGTATTACCGTCATCACATTGTTCGCTCAACTCTTTTATATTGTTTCCACAAATTTCAGTGGATAAGCAATTAGCACTACATCCGTCTCCATCAATATTATTTCCATCATCACAAACCTCATTACCTTCAACAATTCCATTACCGCAAACCTGACCCATACCACCTCCAACCGACATGGCATAAACATCACGTTCCATTATATTGTTACTGATATCTTTGGCATAAATAAGAACCGGAACACTTTCTCCAGCTACAAATGGAGTTGCAGGAGTGATTGTTACCGTATAATCATTTGGAGTTCCTGTTAAAGAAGTAAACGCTGTTGTCGACGAATAGGTTATTCTTGTACCATTTGTGGTAACACTACCCGCTCCACCAGCAACATTTTTATAATAAATACCATTTACATAAACAACCAAAGAAGCCAAATCAACTCCGGTTCCATCATCTTTCACATGAAAAATAACAGAACCTGTTGGCGCTATTCCTTGATCATTTTCCGGATTACGCTGTTCAACATAAGGCGGATCCGTATCAGCAGTAGTAAATGTCCACGTATCAGTTACCATAATATTGCCGGCCAAATCAGCGCAATCATAAGCACTGACGGTCACCACTTCATTCTGACTAAAATTGCTCGCCGGATTTATGGTAAATCTATATCCATAGTCTATGGGCGTTACCGTAACATCAGCATGACCCTGCTGATATGTAGTTAATACAAACGACGGAGATGAAACATTAAATTTACAACTAGCAGAATCAACCCCAGTACCCGAAATAGAACCCGGATAAAACTTCTTATCATGTACATCGATCGTAATATTTGTAGATACACTATTATTGATACTGCCACGAACCGGAATTTCAGCCACCACACGAGGAGGCACGGTATCCGCTTCAGTGGTGAATGTCCAAGTTTTGGGATCCATGGTATTGGGTCCGTTAGTATCCCCTAATTGATCTTGATGAGATGAAGCCAAATCACGATAACCACTAACATTGACCGTATATAATGTATTGTAATTCCAGTTTCTTAAATCACCAACTATTCCCGATGGACTCGGAGGGTTTACTGTCACATTGCAAAGATTAGTTCCCCATATTCCAGAGCAAGCATAAGCATCCCATGGCGTATAATCTACTCCGTTAAATGTGAGAACACCAGGAGGCGTTGCTGTATTAACACCAGTTCCCACTCCAGAATTATCACCTTCGCCATTTTTACTATCACGAAGATCAAAAGTATAATTATCTTCTACAGCCACGTTAATACTAGCATTAGTCGGAAGTGGATTTAACGCATAGGGTTTTTTTGTATCAGCCCAAATATGCATTTGAAAATCTTCCGCGTCTTCTAACATATCACTACCATCAAGTGTAATATTACTTTCAGTCGTTTGTCCAATTGTACCAATATTTATATCCAATGTAGTTGGAGCACCTATACCATAATTAAAAGCAGTTGGCTCTAACATGGTCCAGCGCACTGTTCCAAAATTACCCGTGCCATTTGAATAACCAGTTGTCCTGTATCCGGTTGATTTTACTCTGCCTCCTGAAATTATTTGACCAGACCAACTCGGAAAATAAGTGCCCGTTGTTAAATTATCAGCCAAAACTTTTGTAGTAATATAATCTATCCAAATATTTGATGCATTAGTCTTAGTAGAACTAATTTGTATGGTGGTTGTAAAAGCCTGTCCAACATAAAAATAATTCAAATCCGCCGGCAATCCAGTTCCACCATCTCCAGTATTATCACCTCCCGTATAAGGAGAAGCTAATAATTGAAACCAATTGCTTCCACTTGGTGTCGCGGCATTTGCTGGCAAAACCATTACAGCCATGAAAATCATTAAAGACAAGCTTATTAATTTTTTCATATTTTTATAAATTATAAATCTCCTTCAACATCTAAGTTTTTTAACATTAAACTTAAATCCACAGAATTAACTACCGGATCCTGATTTAAATTAGATCTAATTCCACGCATGGTTAAATCTTCTTTATCCAGATCGTTAATAATAATTGATAAATCAACAGAGTTTACAACGTCGTCTCCCATCAATGCCGGAGTACTTGTACTTCCACTGACATCACCCGCTAACAATCTAACCGTTCCATATGGAGCTGAGTTATCGAGTTGCGTAAAATTTAATACCGTGGTTCCTAAACCCAAAGGAACATTACGAAGAATCTTTGTAAGATGTTGATGCGTTTTAATACCAATATCATAATTGCCAACCGGCAATAAACCTAAGCTTATTGTCGTCGCATAAGTTCCTTCAGCAGTTGTTGTTGCCAAATTTGGCATCGAATAAATTACAGCATGCGTTGCGGGATCTTTAACAGTCAAATAAAAAATTGCATCATCATTGGTGCTAGTTGCTCCTACGCGCATCTCTGGAACCGCCCATTGAATCGTAACCAACACTTCATCAATATCTTCTTCCCAAAAAGTTCCATGCCAATAAACGTAGTTCGTACTAGTTGAAATACCAACTCCAGGATGACCTATTTCCGCATTGAACTGATAATTTGTCGACGAAGCAACGAAATCAACCGCGCCCCCATGTTCTTGAGTTAAATCAAAATTTGTACTTGTTGAAGCAATTACAATTAAAGGCAAACCTATCATTAATAAAGCCAGCAAAAATATTTTTCTTTTAATAAACATCATTTTATCAATATTATACTAGATATTTATTTTACGAGCAAAACCAATATGCGGATAATATTCAAACAACAAAACAAAAACAATAAAACTTATTTAACCAATTTTTTTTGATTTATTATTAAATTATCTGTTTAATAAATAATTCACGAACAATTCAGAAAATAGGTTCAAAATAAGTTAGATTTTTTATTAAGCAAATCTTCATCAAGAGACTCTCTCATTGCATTCAACTCAACTTGCAATAATCAAAAAATTTTTCTTTTTTATAAAACAGATATTTATTTAATTTTATAAAATTAGCTTAACATATTCGTACCATCAATTAACCTTTCATAAATTTATTATCATTATTTTCCACACACATCATATCAAATCAAAATAACAACATGTCACAATAATCGTAATATTTATATTAAGAAAATCATACAACTATAGATAATTAAAAAAATAATAATCATATTTTTAAAATATTTTTTCTAAAAAATCATAAATCCATTTCTAAAAATATTTTTAATGTATTTAAGTAAAAATGGATAGTAATATGGATCTATTAAATTCATCTCAGCTTAAAAAATATAACTAAAATATAAAAAACAAAAAATTTTAATAGTAGCAGGTCATTAAATTATAGTAACATTTTTATTAAATAAATATTGCTATGCGTCGTAAAATATTATTTTTAGTTTAATATAGCTAAAAAATTAATCAATGAATACTAAAATAATATATTTTTATAAAAAATTTTAATATTTTTAAATTTATTTTCGAGAAAAAGAATTCTAATTTCTTTTTTAATTATTAAAATGTTTCACGTGAAACATTTTAAACATATAAAAAACCAATTTTTCATAAAATATTATTTAATATCAAAATACAATCTAACTCTAACTTTAAATTATAAACGTGATTGTTTCACGTGAAACAATGCACGAAACTAAAATAACTAGTTAAAAAATGTTTCACGTGAAACATTTTTTAAATATTTATATCTATAAAAACTATTTATAATTATAAAAATAAAATTATCAAACTATTTTATTTAATATAAGTTAAATCATTTAGATACAATTAAGAAATAAATATTTTAATAAAATAATCTATATGTTACATATAAATTATTTCACGCAAAATAATCTGAAAAAAATAAAAACAAAAATTAAATTGTTTCACGTGAAACAATGCACGAAACTAAAATAACTAGTTAAAAAATGTTTCACGTGAAACATTTTTTAAATATTTATATCTATAAAAACTATTTATAATTATAAAAATAAAATTATCAAACTATTTTATTTAATATAAGTTAAATCATTTAGATACAATTAAGAAATAAATATTTTAATAAAATAATCTATATGTTACATATAAATTATTTCACGCAAAATAATCTGAAAAAAAATAAAAACAAAAATTAAATTGTTTCACGTGAAACAATCTAAATACATAAAAACTAATTTTTACAAATATTATTTAAATCATTAATACAAAATATACTTTAATTTAACTTTAAGTTATAAACACAAATGTTTCACGTGAAACAACCTAAAAAAATTAAAAAAATCAATACAAAACCTTAAATAATCAAATTATTATAATATAAAATATAAAATATTCTATTGTTTTTTGTAATTCATTAATTTTAATATTATTTAATAAAAATAATTGTTTCACGTGAAACAATTCGCAAATTAAAATACAAGCTAAAAAATGTTTCACGTGAAACATTTTTTAAATATTTATATCTATAAAAAACTATCTTTATAACTATTAAAATAAAATCATCAAACTACTTAATATAAATTAAATTATTTAGATATAATTAAAAAAATACTAAATATTTTAATAAAGCAATTACATATTATACATGATTGTTTCACGTGAAACATTTCAAACAAATAAAAATTAATCTTTATAAAGATTAATTAAATTATTAAATACAATGATATATTTTGATTTTAAATTATAAACATAATTGTTTCACGTGAAACAATTTACAAAATTAAAACACAGATTACAAAATGTTTCACGTGAAACAATTTCAAAAAACAAAAAACTCGCTTATACGAGTTTTTACTGGTGGACCGAGGGGGAGTCGAACCCCCGACCTCTGCAATGCGAATGCAGCGCTCTAGCCAACTGAGCTACCGGCCCATGGCGTTCCCGGGTGGAATCGAACCACCATCTAGGGCTTAGGAGTCCCTTGTTTTATCCATTAAACTACAGGAACCTATGCGTCGTAAAATATTATTTTATTAAATATTTAGCTTTAATTAGCAAAAAATAATATACTCTACAGCCCATCAATTGTCAAATATTTAATAAAATAATATTTTAAATAATTCAAAAACAATTTAAATAATTAAGCGATCTATCATAAATGTTATTAATTAGCATAAAACATTATCAATTTTATTATCAACGTCAATTTGTTTGACTTTTTTGCTAAGTTGCAATACCATATCGCAATCTATGGCAAACAAGCAATCCGCGCTCAAAGAATTGCGCAAAACTAAAAAACGCACTGCACATAATAGTCGTATCAAAACAAATATTAAACAACTATTTCGCCAGTGCATGGATCTTATTCAAGCCAATAACATAGAAGATGCTAAGCTTAAATTTAAAGATTTCCAACAAGCTATCGATAAAGCAGCCAAACGACATATCGTTTCACAAAATCGCGCTGCTCGTAAAAAATCTGCTTTAATGGCTATGTTAAATGGTAAAAGACCAGTAGAAACAAAATTAGCTTACACGAAAAAGAAAACATCTAACATCAAAGAAGATTCTACTACTATTACTGATACCACAACTGAAGCCAAAATCACCACTAATGAAACCGAAACAATAAAAAATGAGACATGAGTCTCATTTTTTATTTAAAACCTTGTTAATACCTTCCCAATAGATTTTTACAACATAACTTGCACCACTTCATCTCCAGAAGCCAAAGAGTTGCGTGATGAATATAATGCTCTAAGTAAAATCAATAATTTTTCATCCGGGTTTTTAATTTTAATACCTGATAATTTTTTCTGTACAAAAGGATGCGCCTTCTTCCCCAAACCATCCCGAACCATATGCCATGTTCTCATTTGCGGTAAAATCGTACTTAAAATCGATTGTGGATCAAAAGTATCTATATATTGTAACCAATCACTTTTTCCCGCCAATAAATAATCCGCTACAGCATATATATTATCAACCTTACTTTTACCTTTGCTTTTAAACAACCCTTCCTTTTTACTAATTCTAATTACCTGCAAAGCCGTATCAATAGCCCATAAATCATTCTGGTATCTTTGTATTAAAAAGGGGATTATATCTGTTTTAACATCATAGCTCTTACACAAATCCGCAACTATTTTATTCAATTCTTCATTTTTAGCAGGTTCATGTTTATATATAAACAATTCTTTTTCTTTAAACAATTTTAATAAATTTTCTTTCGGCATTTTCTCTTCATAATTCAAAACAATCGTAAAATCTCCATCTTTTCTAATATTATTACCTAATTTTTCTATTTGTTTAGAAGTAATTCTTTCAAATAATCCATCACAAACCAGCATCCGCTTCGAAGCAAACAGAGATTGATGCGTCAACGCAGAAGAAACACGATCAAATAAATCTTCCGAGGTAAGATATTCAATTGATTTTCCTTGTTGATCAAATTTAGTTTTATATGCCAAAATCAAATCTCGAAACTTTAATCGAGCCCTAAAAGTATCCGGTCCAGTGCAAATTATTAACATGCGACAAGCTTATCTCATGGTCATGAGATTGACAATTATAATAATCGCTTATTAAATCAATCACTCGATATCTATCAAGATATAATCAAAAAGACGCTTTCAGCGTCTTTTCAAATTTTTTAATTAATTTTAAATGTCGAAATTATTTGCTTAAATAATTCCGTCTCTTCCTCTTTATTCATCGGTACACAATCATCATCATTATCATAATTACCACAATTCACTTCCGGTATCGTAAAATTTAAATTAATAATCGAATCATCATTAAAATACATATAATTATACAAATGATATACCGTGCCCGCAGCCCCATCATTCTCTTCAGAATAACAAAATACATTCTCATCAATTTTCACCAACATATTTTGCGAGCCCCATTCAGACAAGGCCGGACAATATTCTTTCAATTTATCATTTTCTTTTACACTTACATCAAACAATCTTCTCGAAATTGCGCTAAAACCTTTATCAGGAACATTTTCAGGCGCAAATTTTATACTTATCAAAGTGTCTTTTTCTGTATTTTCAAATATTACTCCCTCGGCTGGATATTTAAATTCAAATCCATATTCATCATTATGATAAGTTTTCCAATCCGCCATATCGATTTTTTTATATTCTAACGGAGTTATCTCCATTTCTTCATGAATATTTTTTTCAACCTCTTCTGTCATTAGTGGTTCAATTTCATTATTATCAGTTATCAAACTAATATTCGCTTCTTGTTCATTGCAACCACCTCCTAAAATGACACAAACCATCAAGAATAAACTAAAATATAAAAATTTTTTCATAGTTAATTAATTATAACTTAAATCTCACTTACTAATGACATCAAAAAACTATCCTGTCAATAATCTGTACGCGTCCACCACATATGGCACTCTTTGGAGTATTCTTGGGTTAAGAA